>JBIKWV010000004.1:0-21178 GCA_044356135.1 Elainellaceae cyanobacterium | reverse complement strand
TAGCAGGGGGAACCGTCCACACAACGCAGGTACTTTCATTGTTGGAAATCTCCTTAGTAGGAGACTCCACCACCATGCCCCTTGCTACCATGATGGAAAATCTCCTTACACCACCTCGACAAGGACGCTCACCCATGGGCCTGTTTGAAGACCTCAGCAACTTTCTCGAAAGCCGCCTGGAAGAATTTCTGAGAAACAATCCTCACCTGGAACTTCAGGCGCTGGAGGACAAGCTTCAGGAACAGGAGGAGGAAACCATTGATCTGCTGGCTGATCTGCGCCTGCGGGAAAGAAGCCTCCAGGACGAGATTCTCGAAACCGCTCAGGAGGTACAGCGCTGGCACGCCCGCGTCGAAAAGGCAAAGAGCGCCAATCGCATGGATCTGGCGCAACCTGCTGAGGAACGGGAGGCCGCCCTGCTGCGCCAGGGCAACCAGCTCTGGGGCCAGATGGAGATGGTAAAGCAGCGCATTCAGCAGGCCGTGGAGTTACAGCGTCAGATCCAGCAGAAACGGCAGGAGGTAAAAAACCGCGTGGCCGAAGCTGAAGCTGCCCGCGTCGCCCAGGCCCGTCAGCAGGCGGAGCAATACTGGCAGACCACGGGGTGGAATCAATCCACGGGCTACAGCTTTCAGAACAGTGCCGACCCCCTGGAACAGGCATTCCGCAAGTGGGAGACGGATGAGGAGTTGGAGAACCTGAAGCGAAATATGGGCCACTGAGCAAACCTACAGACCATCGGGAACACTTCAAGGAGGGGTATCTCAATCTCCACCCCCCCTCAAGCTGTGTTCAACCTGATCGACCCCACTGACTCTCTCAAACTCCTGCTCTTCAGCGGAAAAGGCGGCGTTGGTAAAACGACCGTCTCCTGTGCGATCGCCCTTCACCTCGCCCAGACTCACCCCGACCAGCGAGTTCTTCTCCTCTCCACTGATCCGGCTCACTCCCTGGGCGACGTACTGGACTTTCCCGTCAGCAACACGCCGCAATCACTGCCGGAGCTGCCGAATTTAAGGGTGCGATCGCTCGACGCCCCCACCCTCCTCAAGGACTTTAAAGCCAAATACGGCTCGGTTCTGGAGCTCCTCGTCGAACGCGGTAGCTTTATCCAGGGAGCTGACCTCAGCCCCATCTGGGATCTCCGATGGGCTGGGCTTGATGAACTCATGGGCATCCTTGAAATCCAGCGAATTCTGCGGGATAACGAAGCCGATCGCGTTGTGGTAGATATGGCCCCCAGCGGACACACCCTCAACCTCTTCGGCCTCATGGATTTCCTCGAAGGCTTCCTCAGTTCCCTCGAACTTTTCCAGGAGAAACACCGCACCCTCAGCCGTACCTTCAGCGGACACCATACCCCCGACGCAGCCGATCATTTCCTCCAGGAGATGAACGCTGACCTGACCGCAGGCCGCACTCTCCTGCAAGATCCCAGCCGCACTGCCTGCTGGATCGTTGCCATCCCCGAACCCCTCAGCTACCTCGAAACCCACCGTTTCCTCACCGCCCTCCAAACCCTCCAAATCCCCCTCGGCGGCATCCTCCTCAACCGCACCCCACCCCCCCTCCCGGTTCTTGAGCCTGTCGAAAGACTCCCCCCCCCAGATCTCCTCCAAAAATTCGCCACCCTCACCCCCCACCTCCTCACCCTCCCGCACCAGCCCCAGGAACCCATCGGCCCGATCCACCTCCATCACCTCCATCACCAAATCACACCCTACTTGCCTAATGTTTGGGCACAAAACTTTCCGACTGCGGCGACCGGGTGCGGGCGTAGCATTCGGCCATTGTCATCGTCACCCAGCCAAAACATTTCTCCCGAATGCTGCGCCCCTACGCCGAACGTGACCCATCTACCCATCCACCCACTGCATCTGCATCCATCTGCATCCATCTGCGTTCATCTGCCCGACTTCCTCTCTGCCAACCGCCGCCTGGTCATTCTTGGTGGCAAAGGCGGCGTTGGCAAAACCACAGTCGCCGCCTCGATTGCCTGGGCTATGGCCACCCTCCACCCCGATCGTAAAATTCGCGCCATCTCCATCGACCCGGCCCATTCCCTCGGCGATGCCTTCTCCCATCCCCTTTCCCATGCTCCCACTCTACTCACCCCCAATCTCTCCGCTCAAGAGGTCAACGCCGACCAGATGCTTGACCAGTTTCGTGAGGCGTACCTGTGGGAACTGGCCGATATGCTCAGCGGCGGTGCCCAGGACGACACCCTGGAACTGGCTTATGGGCCAAAGGCATGGCGACAGATCGCTGCTCAGGCACTCCCCGGTGTCGATGAAATGCTGGCGCTGCTGACTGTTATGGATCTTTTGGAGAGCGGTGAACAGGATCTGATTGTGCTGGACACTGCCCCCACCGGGCACCTGCTGCAATTTCTAGAGATGCCCGCTGCCCTCAATGACTGGCTAACCTGGATTTTCCGGCTGTGGATGCAGTACCAGGACATCGCAGGTCATGTAGAACTGATGAGCCGTCTGCGATCGCTGCGTCAACGAGTCGTCCAGGCGCAGAAGAAACTCAAGGACCCGGAGCATACTGAGTTCATCGCAGTATTTCAGGGACAATCGGCGATCGTGGCGGAAACGCAGCGTCTGGTCGCAGCGATCGCCGATCTGGGAATTCCGCAGCGGTATCTGGTGCAAAATCGGGTCAAGGAGACGGATTCGACTGAGTGGGAGTTTGCAGGAAAAACGGTGGTGGCTTTGCCGGAGTTGTTTCCTCCGGTCGAGGAAGCGTTGAGTGGCGGTAGCCCCTTCCAGCAGGTTAAGATAGCGGCTGAGCGATTATTCCAGGGGGAGCAGCCCGCTGTATCTCTGGATGACTATCGACAGTCTGTCAAGATTCCGTGAATTTCTTCCCTGAAGCTTCGCAGTAGGTGGAATTTATCGGCTATTATGATTTGATAGGCAGTTATTGGCGGTGGGGATCTATCTTGCATCTCTCCAGTCGTCAGACTGCTAACAGGTTTAGAACTCTAGCGGTTTAGACACTTCCGGTAAACCATCATGCTCCAGTCAAATTGGATTCGCAACGACGAAGTGATTGTTCCTCCTTCGGTTTCCGGAAGTCAACGGTCTTCTACTTCGGCAACGCTTGAGACAAGCGAGGTGGGTGAACTGACTGCTCTCCTTTCTGAACTTAGCCCCAACAAACGAGCCGTGGTGGAAACGTTGTTAGGCGCGTGGGGCATTCACCCACACTCATATCTTGAACAGACAGGTTAAGCAGTGTCCGATGGGAAATCTCAGCAGAGACTTCTAGAAGTACTTCATCGCACGATCAGGGTCGAGCAGCATCAATCCCGCCAGCGCCTCTTCGAAATCATTCAGCGCATCCTCGAAGCTGAAACCGATGATTTTGTTCAGCTTGCCAGAATTGCCGGGTTAAGTCCCTTTGAAAGTTTTATCGATGCAAATTTGACTGATTTAAATCTGCGAGGGGCCGATCTGAGTACGGCAGATTTTTCTCGCAGTATCTTGATTCGCGCCAACTTGCAGGAAGCGAACTTGAGCCGTGCTGGTCTGTCACAGACAAATCTGACCAGCGCCTGCCTGAATCGGTCTGTCTTGATCAGTGCGAACCTGATGAATGCCAACCTGACCGCTGCAACGCTGGTTGGTGCCGATCTAACGGGAGCGTCTCTGCTGCGGGCGATTCTGATGGGGGCCGACCTGAGTGATGCTAACCTGTTTAATGCTGACCTACGCTACACCAACCTGATTGGAGCTGCGCTCTGTCGGGCAAAACTGGCAGAAGTCAACCTCAGCTATGCCAATCTGCGGCGAGCCAATCTCACTGCTGCCAATTTGAATGGGGCAAACCTGTATGGTGCCGTTCTGTCTGGCTCCAGTCTCTACAATGTCAACTTTCACGATGCAGACCTGGGGGGCATTGAGGTAGAGCAGGCGAAGTTTCGCAACAGTATCGGTATTTCCAGGGACGTTCGACGGGATTTGATTCGTCGAGGTGCCAACTTTGAAGACTAAGGATTGCCAATTAAGAGCCTATGTGAAAACCCAAATTCTGGCAGGTGCGACGCTACAGCGTCGCACCTGCCAGAATTTGGGTTTTCGGTTTTCGGATAGGCACTAAATATAGCCGAATTGCTGTTGAGAGAGGCACAGCTTCGCCGCGCCTCTCTCAACAACAATTCCAGGTTCATTTGTTCGGGTGTATCCCAGTTTTGGGGGGGGGGGGGGGGGGGGGGGGGGGGGGCCGCCGCGCCCCGGCGCCCCCCCCCCCCCCCCCCCCCCCCCCCCCCCCCCCCCAAAACTGGGTTTGGAAATTTGCAAAAGTGGGATGCACCCCATTTGTTCACGATCCTAAGCAGATCGGGTACGAGGCTCACTGCTGAAGCAAAGGCGTCTTTTTGTCATGCTAGAATAATCGGGTTCTGACCCATAAAGCCCATGGTTGACTCTTCTTTGAATGGGGCCAGGCCGGATAAGTCTCTGGCAAAACCTGTCATTCATCTAGAGAATCTATCGCGCATTTATGGAACCGGAGAAGCCACAGTTCGAGCGTGCGATCGCGTCAATCTTTCCATTGATTCCGGTGAGTATTGCGCCATTATGGGGCAATCAGGCTCAGGCAAAAGCACCCTGATGAATATCATTGGTTGTCTTGATCGTCCCACTTCAGGCAAGTACTACCTGGATGGCATTGAGGTTTCCAGAATTCACAAAAATAAACTGGCGCGGGTACGAAACTGCAAAATCGGCTATGTGTTTCAGCGCTATGAATTACTACCCAATTTGACCGCACTGGACAATGTCATTCTGCCCATGATGTATGCGGGGGTGGGCGTAGCGGAACGGCGTCAACGAGCGATCGCCACCCTCCAGCGAGTAGGTCTGGGTCATCGGTTGGACAAGAAACCTAGCCAGCTTTCCGGCGGACAGCAGCAGCGAGTGGCGATCGCCCGTGCCATTGTGAATCGTCCCGTGTTGCTGCTTGCTGATGAACCAACCGGGGCGCTGGATACCCATTCCTCAGAAGAGGTCGTTCAGATTTTCTCAGAGCTTCACGCCAGTGGTATTACGATCATTGTGGTGACGCATTCCCAGGAGGTCGCCTGCCACAGTCAACGGATTATTATGGTGAGCGATGGACATGTATTGCATGATAATTTGACACCCAAAGCGTTGCACGATTTACCGCCGCTCTAAAGTTCGATTTCCCATTGGTTTAGCATTACTTTTTTATCGACTGGTGAACATCGTGAAGGAAGATACAGTGAACGAAGAAATGAAGCAACTACAGAGTCCGCCGTCTGCCTCACCAGCAGCATCGCCAATGGCTCAGAGAGATGCTGAGGCCAGTTCTTTCGCTGATATTCTTGCGGAAGCGAATGGGAAACAGGTGCGAGGCTTTCGCTGGATTTTGGGTGCTGGGGCGGTGCTGCTGCTTGGTCTGGGCGCAGCATGGGGATATCGCACAGTTTTGCAATCGAGGACTGCTCCCATCCCTGTGGTCACGGCTCCTGTGAAAAGGAGTGATATCAGCCTCTCAATTACTGAATCAGGCATTGTTGAATTAGGCGGACAGCAAACTTTTAAGGCACCAGCGGACATTACGGTGCAGGAGGTACGCGTCAAAGAGCGACAAAAAGTTGCTGCTGGTACCGTGCTGTTAATTCTGCGCGATCGCCAGCTCCAGCAGTTCCTACAGGATCAGTTAGTGGAGAATCAGATTGATAATAATCTACTGAAACGCAAACGCGAGGTAGTGCAGGAAAAGCAATCTAAAGTGCGGGAAGCCCAGGCGCGACTGCGTGACTCTCAAGCGCTGTTACAGCGGGGCTTTATTTCAGAGGATGACTTTCGGTTTGACCGTGATAAGTATGAGGCTGCCCTCTCTGACCTGAAAAATGCCCAGGTTGATCTGACTAACGCTGAACTCACAGCACAGAACAACCAGATCAAAACGGATAGTCTGCGCGTGCGTTTGGCCGATAACCAACTGCGAACCCCGATTGATGCGGTGGTACTCAAAGTTGAGGTCAAACCAGGGGATGGTGTCAAACAGGAAGGCCGCTTACTCACGATTGGCGACCCCAGGCAGGAAACGGTGCGCCTCCAGCTCACAACCCTCAATGCCGCTAAGGTACGCGAGGGCATGCCTCTGCGCGTGAGCATGATTGGCCCGAATCCCAAAGTCTTTCCGGGACGGGTCTCTCGCGTTTCGCCCCAGGCTGTTAACGATGCTTTTTCAGGTGGTTCTTCTGGTGGGGGTGATCAGGCAAAGGTGGAAGCTGAAGCTGTACTCAATCAGCCCAGCGGTGGCGTGCTGATTCCCGGTAGCGCTGTCAGTGTTGAGATTATTCTTGATCAGCGTAGCAATGTGCTGGTGGTTCCCCTCACCGCAGTCCAAACTGGTAAAGGAGGCTCATTTGTGTGGGTTAAAAGTGCTGAGGGTACTGCTGAGCAACGCCCCGTAGAGGTGGGCCTGCGCAATATTCAACTCGCTGAGATTATCAGTGGATTACAACCCGGCGACAAGATTGTGGTGCAGCTTCCTCCGGATACGGCGATCGCTCCCGGTACTCCCCTTGTGTCTCGACAAGAATCTCACTCCCAATAATTTTCTACCCTCCCAACGCATGGCACTTTCCCCCCTTGACCTGCTGATGTCTACAACGAAGGATCTGAGCGGCAATCTCGTCCGTTCAGGACTGACAACACTAGGAATTTTCATGGGTGTTGCGGCGGTCAACGCAACTTTGAATATTAATGACATTAGTCGGACACAAATTGAACAGAAGCTGGCGGCACGAGACAATCCATACGTGTTCACACGGATTTTCAATCCGGCGGGGGGTTCTTTTCGACCCGTGCAGGATTTACCAACGGAAGATGATCTCAGCGCAATGCAGCGAGAGATTGCTGATATTCTTAGCATCAGTCGAGTTGCAAGAATTTTTGTCAGATCTGGCGTTCACCATGAAGGGAAGGTGGCAGATGATGCAGAAATTTCTGGTGTCTCTGAGAATTATCAGCGTACAACCGGACGCAGAATTGTTCGGGGACGCTTTTTTGAATTGAATGATTTTAAGGAGTATTTACCCGTTGCGATTATCGATCAAGCTCTGGTAGACCAATTTTTTCAAGATGCAGACCCGATTGGGCAAGGGATTGACGTGGGGGGAACCCGGTTCACCATTGTGGGAGTCACTGAAACCAAGGAAAGCCTGTACTCTGATAAACCCACTGGTGAGGTGTGGGTGACGACGAATTATGGCAATGCGTTATCAGGTGGGTATATCTTTCAAACGGCTCAGATTGCGCTACGACAGCTCGATCGCTATCAATCCGCCCAGGAGCAGATTGAACAATTCCTTTCCCAACGCTATCCCACCCTGCAGGTGTATGTGTATGGAAATGCGGAGGATCTCTATAAAGAAGACCAGCAACAGAAGAGTTCTTCTCGCATTTTGCTGGTGGTTGGTGTGCTGGCGCTGGTCATTGGAGGCGTCGGAATTGCCAATATTACGGTGGCATCGGTGATGGAGCGTACACGGGAGATTGGCCTGCGCCGAGCCATTGGCGCAACTGACCTGGAGGTCATGGCTCAATTCATTATGGAGGCGGTGATCTTAAGTATTGTGGGTGGAGTAGGGGCGATCGCCACCGTTCACATCCTCACCCAGACTGCAACAGCAACAATATTCACCGATGCACCCTACTCGTTCCAGATGGAGAACGCAGCGTTATCGATGGGAGCTGCGTTTGTCGTTGGGGTAGGAGCAAGTTTCTTGCCTGCTTTGAGGATTACAAGGATTGATGTGGTGGATGCTTTGAGGGGGGAGTAGAGCTGAGTGGATGAGTGGATGAGTGGATGAGTGGATGAGTGGATGAGTGGATGAGTGGATGAGTGGATGAGTGGATGAGTGGATGAGTGGATGAGTGGATGAGTGGATGAGTGGATGAGTGGATACGCTGAGAATATAGCCCTAGTCAGGGTGGTGAGCATGGAGGACACAATTGATGATGTTCGATGACTGCTGTGATAAACAGGACTCGAAGAAGGATTCGCTTGTTTGCGGTTTTCTCCTGGAAACCCTGTCATGGCCGCTATTTTTTGCATTACTGCTGCTGTCCGCAGAGGCGATCGCTCTCCCCGCCACTCCCATGCACACGGCGATCATCACTTCTTCTAATTCACCGTCCTCCCCATCCTCCCCATCCACCCATTCACCCATCCACCCATCCACCCTGCCATCCACCCTGCCATCCACCCTGCCATCCACCCTGCCATCGACTCTCGAACTGACACTGCCGGAACTGCTCACGCTAGTCATCCAGGGGAACCGTGACCTGCGCAATGCAGTACTGGAGCGCATGATTGAACGACAGCAGTTACGGGAGGCAGAGAGTCGGTTTTCGCCGCGCGTGACCGCGACTGCATCGCTGGAGACGAGGACTGATCTGTCGCGTCTTTCTTCTGGAAATCTGGCGGACGAAGATGACAACGATGCCACAATGGCCCTGGGCGATCGCACCAGTTTGAATCAGAGGGCGGGAGTCGGGGCAGAATTGCTCACGCCGTTGGGGACGCGGATTGAGCTGAATGTGGATTTGTTGAATACGCCGGAGCGCTTAAATTTGCGTGTGACGCAGCCCCTCCTGCGGGGTGCAGGGCGGATGGTGAATGCCGCCCCAGTGAATCAGGCCAGATTGACTGAATCTCGAAATCAGCTTGTGTTGCGACAAACTCTAACTGACCGGATTACAACAAGCTTCACTCAATACAACGCTCTCATTCAGGCCCAGGAGGAAGTCAACATCCAGACTCAGGCGGTGCAGCGACGCCAGCGACAGTTGGAGATTACACAGGCACTGGTGAAGGTGGGGCGACGGGCAAGAATTGAACTGGCAAATAGTGAGCGATCGCTGGAAGAGGCCCGCCGCCAACTGATTGAAGCACGAAATCGTCTCAACCAGGCCAACACGAATTTGTTGAATGAAATTGGGGCGACGGTTCCGCTGCGTATCGTGGCCCCTCGATCACCGATCGAACAACTATTTCGGGCCTCGCGCGAGCGAATCTCTACCCTGCAATTGCAATCGCTGACTGAAACTGCGCTGCGTTTACGGCCTGATTATCTCCAGGCTCAGTTAGATGTCGAATTTGCCCAATTGAGTCGCCTACTAGCTCAGGATGACCAGCGCTGGCAGCTTGATTTTCAAAGCAACACTCGCTTGGGGCGTCCTCGTTCGGAAATGACCCTGGGGCTGGTGTTGAATCGGACATTTGGCGACCAGCGACAGCATACGGCGATCGTCCGCAGTCGGGTAGAACTGGAACAGCGGCAGAATCGTCTGGCGCAACTTACGGAAACTATTCGCAATGAAGTTGCTGGTCGCTACAGCGATCTCACTGAGAATCAAGCTCGTTTGGAGGCTGCTGGACGAGAAGTAGCTGCGGCCCGGTTGGAATTAGAAGCCACCCAGGAGCGCTTTCGGCGTGGAATTGGTGGAATTACTCTTTCAGATATCATTAGCAGTGAAGAACAACTCGTCAATGCCCAAAATGCCCGACTCAACGCCCAAATTTCCCTGCTCAACAACATCGCTGAATTAGAAAAAGCAGTTGGCATGACGCTGAGCACCTGGAGCGCCCAAATTGACCTCGACCCGATCATCGACGAGACCCGCGATTACTTCGGCAGTTAAATATAGCGGTTCTTACTCAGGTGAGGTACGGGGGGTTGGGGGGCCCCCCCCCCAAGCAGGGGCATTGCCCCTGCACCCCGTACTTCATCCAACTGAGAAACGCTATAGAATGCTTTGTGCGGCGCGCTTCGTGCACCACACAAAGATCCCTTACTTCTTACTGGACTTCTGGATAAATCACGCTGATTTTCCTGAAACGCTGGCACCGTCAGCATTTCAGGAAAAACGGCGCTAAAATTAAATTTGCTAGAGAGCGGCGGCAACTTAATATACGACAATGAAGGGGTTGGAGTTGACGGGGGCGATATGGAGTGGCACGTGACCGATGCGCAAAGTCTCAGACTAATCGACGAGGAGATTGGTGAGCACGGCTTTTCTCCAGCGGAGTACGAGATTGTGCGTCGCGTCATTTATGCGACCGCTGATTTTGAGTATAAGTCGCTCATTCGCTTCTCTGACCAGGCGCTTCAGGCTGGCGCAGCAGCACTGGCAGCCCGCAGCACGATTGTTGTTGATGTGCCGATGGTACAGGTTGGGATCGCGCCCATCATTCAGCACACGTTTGCCAATCCTGTGTATTGCAGTATGGAGGCCCTCACCCGACCGCAGCGGGAGAAGACTCGTGCCGCATGGGGAATCGAAACGCTGGCGCGGCGGTATCCAGAGGGAATTTTTGTGGTAGGTCAGGCACAGACCGCACTGATCACCCTGGTGGAACTGATCGAAGCAGAAGTGATTCGTCCCGCTCTGATTATTGGAACTCCGGCAGGATTTGTCGGTGTGGATGTGGCCGTTGAACGATTGAAGGATTCCCTGGTGCCCCATATTCGAATTGAGGGACGCAAGGGAAGTGCGGTGGTGGCATCGGCGATTGTCAATGGCCTCGTAGATCTGGCATGGCAGGCATATGGGAAAGAGAGCAACGGTATCGGTTAACACAGCATCGGGAATTGTTAAGGGGGAGTGCAACTGCGTTGCACTCCCCCTCAATGAAAAAAGGCGAGATCTAAAGAGATTTCCAGAAAAGAAATTACCTGCGTTGCGTGAGCGGTTACCCCCGGCGTAGCGGGGGTAACCGCCCACACAACGGGTATTTTCTTCTGCGGAAATCTCCTTACTTGACGATTCCTGACAGTTCACCTGCCTCAACGCCAATTACTGACGGGGCGAACAGTGAGGGAGTCAGATGAAATGGGTGGTCGGCGATGACCGAAAGTCCGGTCTGAGCCTGGGCTGCAATTTGAACCGCTTTTGCGTCGTAGGTCTGTGTCGCCAGTTTGGGATAGACACCAATGGCGATTATGGGAACCAGCAGGCACAGGGCGATGAATGCCTCACGGGGATTGGCATCCGTCAGCTTGAACTGCTTCACTAGCTCAGGGTTTTCAGCACCGTAGAAAATTTCCCGAAGCATGGACAGCAGGTAGATCGGGGTCAGAATTACACCCACTGCTGCCAGCAGAACAATGGTGGTCTTGAAAGTCGTGCTGTAAGCATCACTGCTGGTGAAACCGAGGAATACGGTCAATTCACTGACAAATCCGCTCATGCCGGGCAACGCCAGGGAGGCCATGGAACCAGCGGTAAACAGGGCGAAGACCGTAGGCATTTGCTTGCCCATACCGCCCAGCTTATCCATCATCAGAGTATGAGTGCGATCGTAGGTGACACCCGACAAGAAGAAGAGAGCAGCAGCGATTAATCCGTGGGAGATCATTTGCAGCAGCGCACCGCTCAGGCCAATGGTGGTAAAAGAGGCGATGCCCAGGAGGACAAAGCCCATGTGGGCGATCGAGGAGCAGGCCATCCGCCGCTTCAGGTTTTGCTGTGCGAAGGCGGTTAGAGAGGCATAGATGATATTCACAACACCTAAAACAGCCAGCACAGGGGCAAAGTAGGCATGAGCATCGGGTAGCATTTCGATGTTCATGCGGATCAGGCCATAACCCGCCATCTTCAACAGGACACCCGCCAGAATCATTGATACTGGAGCAGGCGCTTCACTATGGGCATCAGGCAACCAGGTGTGGAAGGGGAAGATGGGGAGTTTGACACCAAAGGCGATTAGGAAAGCAGCGTAGAGAGCGAGTTCAAAGCCAAAGGAGTAATCTTTCAGCCCCAACTCCGTCATGTTAAAGGTAACGGTATCGCCGTAGAAGGCCATTGCCAGAGCTGCAATGAGGATGAAGATTGAGCCTGCTGCAGTGTAAAGAATAAACTTTGTTGCGGCGTAGAGACGCTTGGCTCCGCCCCAATTGGCAATCAGCAGGTAAACCGGAACTAGTTCGAGTTCCCACATCAGGAAGAACAGCAGCAAATCCTGAGCGACGAATACGCCGATCTGGGCGCTGTACATTACCAGCATCAGAGCGTAGAACAGCCGGGGCTTATCCTCAATTTTCCAGGAAGCGAGAATTGCCAGGGTGGTGATGAGACCGGAGAGAATCACCAGCGGCATCGACAGGCCATCGACCGCCAGGGACCAATTAAGGCCAATTTGGGGAATCCAGGGGATGTTTTCCACCATCTGGAAACCAGAACTCTGGAAGTCGTAATGTTTCCAGAATGCGTAAAGCATCAAAGCGAACTCAGTCAATCCTGTGCCCAGCGCATAGAGGCGGACGGTTTTACCGTACTTGTTGGGCAGGAAGGGAATTGGCAGAGCTGCGATTAAAGGAAAAAGAATCAGAGCAGTAAGCCAGGAGAATTGTGTCGTCATGATTGAGGAGCCTACCCAAAAACGTTGATATCGACGGGCGTACAGGCTGCGTCAGCGAACTGAAAGGCAGCGCCTGCTTAGGTCTGTAAAGAAACGCACCGGACTAGAAAAATGGGAGGCTGGATGATGCTAGACGCTCAATTCCAGAGAACTAGATAGATGTAGAGGCCAAGAGACCGTGATGAGCGTGACCGGCACCGCCCCCGCAAACCTTTTCTTGACAGACCAAGCCAACAGAGTCAGGTTGTTAAGGATTTGTACCTATAGATAGAATACCCGATTTGTAAACTTAAGTAAACATAGATTGACTTTTTGTGTTGGACTTTTACTAATCTTTCCCAAAGGTGACACAGATCCACGCAGGCAATTTTCGCCAAAACCATCAAGTTTTCTCTAGGAGCGCAGATGGATAGGTGGAGCGATCGCCCATCAGGAAAGCCTTTCAAGTTCTCAGGCAGAATCCGACCCCTTTCGTAACAACTCTTTACATCATGCCCTGCAAAAGTCGATTATGACAAAAACTTAATGATTGCCTTGATCCGGAGGAGTATTAGCTCACTTAATATTGCTAAAAGAGTATTGCTAAAAATCTATCTGCTTGCGTCAAAGCCCTGCACTCCACCTCAACACTGTGGCCACCGCTATAATTGCAGTTCAGGTCGCTGGGTTAATTGAATCATGGGTTATTCAACTGGATTGAACCGAATCGGTATTGCGCTGGTGAGTGTGTCGCTGGGGGTGGCGATCGCCAGTTGCGACTCAGTGACCACGACGCAATACCAGGCCGTCGCCAGAACGACCTACACCTGGCACGTCCCCTACCAGGGATTTGGCGGTGGAGCGGGAGAACGTCCTCCCCGCATCGAAAAATTTGCCACGACCACCCTTGAGCAGTGGAATGGCCAGAAACCTGAAGGTGCAGTCACAGGCCCAGACGACAGGGGCCTCTGGTGGGGTGGCCTGCCGCCCCGACCTACCATCGACGAAATGGAACAAAAGCGGCAGGGCGACGAGCAGATTGGCACACCGGAACTGAACAAGAGCGTTGAATACCGCATCATCTTTCGCCTGCCGGGGCAGGAAAACCGCGACCTGCCCACCCGCTATGAGGTCTATCGCCAGGTGGTGCGATCCTACGAGGCTCAAGAATCACTGGAATTTGTTCTGGGGCCGGGAGAAGGCTGGGTTGAGAACGCAGTCCCCAACTCCGGCTCATGACCGCTGGTTGAACTCAGGCCCATTCTCAATGACCCGGTGCGTGATTGGGGAAGAGAGCACAATCAAAGTGGTGATCTGACTGCGGGTAAACTGATCCACCAATTGCTCCAGATGCGCTACGGAGGAAACTGCCACCTTCACAATATAGTCATCGCTACCCGTCACCCGGTGGCACTCCAGTACTTCCGGGTGCTTCTGAAACAAGGCACTCAGCGCCGAGCTTTCTCCCGGCATGGAGCCAAATCGCATAAAGGCCAGAATTGGGTAGCCCAGTTTTGATAAATCGACCTCGGTACGATAAGCGGTGATAATTCCGGCTTCTTCCATTCTGCGAACGCGTTCGACCACGGCGGGAGAGGAAAGCCCCACGCGCCGCCCCAGTTCACTCCAGGAAATCCGGGCATCCTCCTGGAGCAATCGCAGAATATGCCAACCCACATCATCTAAAAGCTTTTCTGATTCTAATGTCATAGAGCAAAAATATCTTTGTTTTTAAAGTGTAACTGCATTTTAGTCTTGCTTTTGCTATGCACATCCCGCTCTACACTTCTTAATATAGAGGTATAGGAAGGTTGCTCCTGGTAGTCCACCAAAGAAACTTTGCCTGGTTGGAGTGGCGCACGAAGCACGCCACTCCAACCAGGGAACCAGGCAAAGTTCGTCTGGCGAACGACTAGAGATAAGTAATCACATGAGTATCTCGGAGGAGTTGTATGAAAACGCTCAATCTCAATTCGCGGTTGACCCCCACCCTTGATCAGTCGTCCCGCAAAACCCAAACCCAAAAACTGACTCGCAGACAACCGGGCTTCTGGAGCCGTCTGTGGCAAAACCTGGAACACACACTGATTTCTGGCGGTGAGCTGCAAGTGTGGCAAAAGATCGATCGCCACGGTGAGCGCTACTGGGAAGCCCACGACCCGGTGAGCGATCGCTCCTTCACCACCCGCTCTGAAACCGAAATGCGCCGCTGGATCGAACAGCGGTACTACGCAGCTTAGTAGAACTGCATAAAAGTGCAGCACCTTCCTCACTGAGGGAGGTGCTGCACTTTTATGCAGTTCTTCAATCCAACCGCACCCCGCGAATCGAATAATCCAGCAACTGCATCGGATGCAACACCGGAACCTCCTTCCCCTGAAGCGCCAGGTGCTTACTGATCTGCACAAAACATCCAATATTGGCAGAGGCAATCATCGTTGCCCCCGTATTCAGCAAATTGGTCACCTTCTGCTGGCCCAACTCTTCTGCCACCTCCGGCTGCAGAATGTTGTATACCCCTGCACTGCCGCAGCACAGCGCCGCATCGATCGGTTCCCTGAGCCTGACACCGGGAATCTGGCGCAGCAGTTGGCGAGGCTGGAGGCTAATTTTCTGCCCGTGGATCATGTGGCAGGCATCCTGGTAGACCAGGGTAAGGGGAGCTTCCTGGAGCGGGTTCAGCTTTGCTGTGAGACCCACCTCCGCGAGAAACTCCTGCACATCTTTGACTTTCTTGACGAAGGCGAGCGCTCTCTCCTTATAGACCGGGTCATCCTTCAAGATGCTGCCGTACTCCTTCAGGGTGTGCCCACAGCCGGAAGCATTAATCACCACATAATCCACCCCCGTCTGCTCGAAGGTGTCGATCATCTGCCGCGCCAATTCCTGCGCCTGCGCCTCTTGCCCCTGGTGGTGCGGCAGCGCCCCACAGCACCCCTGCACCTGCGGAACGATTACCTCACAGCCGTTGGCCGTTAAGACCCGCACCGTCGCATCATTCACATCAGGGTTAAACATCCGCTGTACGCAGCCCAGCAGCATTCCTACCCGATACCGCTGCTGGACCTGTGCTGGAATTCGTTCGGGAATCGTGTCCTCAAATGCCTTCGGAGAAATTTTCGGCAGCACCGACTCCATCGCCGCCAATTGAGGGGAGATCTGCTTGAGAAAGCCGAGGGATCGCACCATCTTCTGCAATCCTGACTTTTGATACAGCCCCAGTGGACGCAACAGCAGACGCATCCGATTGGGATAGGGGAAAACGGAGAAAATGAGCTGGCGCAGTAGCCGTTGGGGGAGCGATCGCTCGTAGTTGCGCTCAACCTGGGGACGGGTGGCTTCGATCAGCTTGTCGTAGCGCACCCCAGAGGGACAGGTGGTAACGCAGGCCAGACAACCCAGGCAGGAGTCGAAATGCTGTACGGTGCTGGTGGCCAGGGGCGCGTCCCCCTCGTTAATTGCATCCATCAGGTAAATGCGACCACGCGGAGAATCCGTTTCCTTGCCAATGACTCGATAGCTGGGGCAGGTTGACAGGCAAAATCCACAGTGGACGCAGGCGTCGATCAGCTTCGGATCCGGCGGTGCATGGTCGTCAAAACCGGAAAAGCCCTCGGTATTCAGAGGCAGATTTGTAAAGGAAATCGAATTCTCGGAAGTTTGCATTGTTTGAAGGGCGATCGCGTCTACAGAAGGTTTGTCAAAATTCACACAACAAAACGTGAGGGACTCAACAAATTCTCCGGGTCGAACTGCCGCTTAATTCCCTGCATCAGGTGTAGCGCATTTCCCGCGTAGCCCCACACATCCACCTGCTGCTTCAGAGCCATCGGAGCTTCCAGAATCGACAGAAACCCACCCTGCACCTGACACAGCTTACGAATCTCCTGTAACCGGGAAGACGAAGCGGCGGCACTGCCGAAACGGAGCAACCCCAATCCGCTGCCCGCATGAACCAGTCCAAGTTCTACGTCAGGCATCAGGGCATCCACCTTGTCCAGCACGACCGCCGCGTTGGAGGGCATTACTCCTATTTTGCAAGTTGTAGTGGGTGTTGTGGCGATCGCCTCCCATGTTTCTCGTAATGCGTTCCATAGAGCCGCCTCAGAATTCTCGCTGAGCCGAGCGACGGTCAACCCCAGTGCCTCGCCCACTTTGGCTAATTGTCCCGCCTGCTCCGCCACTCCGACTGGGATACTCTGAAAGCGGGCGATTAGCGCCAACCCATCCCCCAGGTTCAGCCGTTTGGATGAACTCGCCGCCAACAGTTCCACTGCGGTTGGCGTCAGGGCTGAGGCCAGAAGGGTTTCCGCTGCCTGAGCAATCTGACTCGTACTGCCAGTCAGCACCACCGTTTCCGAAGCTTCTGGAATGGGATACACCCGGAAGGTGACCTGCGTCAGAATTCCCAGCGTTCCCCAGGAACCGGTAAATAGCTTCATCAGGTCATACCCGGCTACGTTCTTCACCACCCGGCCTCCGGCTTTGGCGATCGCCCCATCCGCCCGCACAAACTCAATGCCCAGCAGCATATCCCGCACCCCACCATAGCGATGCCGTAGAGCGCCAGAGTCCGCAGTGGCAATGATGCCACCCAGCGTTGCCGTCGCATAGGCAGGATTCAGCGCCAGAAACTGCCCTGCTTTCGCCAGCAGCAGTTGCAGGTCTGCCAGTTTCATTCCGGCCTCGGCGGTCACCGTCAGATCACCGTCGGCATGATCAATTAATCGGTTCAGGCGCTCGGTGCTGATGCCAAGCTGGATTCCTTGTGCCAGTCCGCCCCACTTCAGCTTGCTGCCGCTGCCCAGAGGGAGCACCCGCCAGCGGTGCTGGTGAGCGCAGGCCATGATTTCGGAGAGTTCCTCAACGGTTGTGGGGTAGGCGATACATTCGGGGCAATCGCCATCTGCCAGCGCCGCCCCAATCCGGTTCTGCACCTCCAGTTCCAGATTCTCCCAGACACAGATGCTCGATGACCCGACCAGCGATTCGAGTTTTTGGGCGATCGCACTCATAACCTTTCCCGCGAAACCTGCTGCTTTCCAGCCTACGGCGATCGGGGGGCAAAATGAATAGGAATCTGCTGACTTGGGGTATCAGGTTTTTCAATCGGCAGTTTCAGTATCGCTGTCTTCCTCGTAGACAACGAAAAGATCGCCTACGCCTTCAGGTATTTCATCAGGTATTTCATCAGGTATTTCATAAAGATAGGGAGCTTCCAAACATCTCTGAAATTCCTGGTAATCTGCTTCAGCACCCTCGCGATCCTGCATTTTCAAACGGGCATCCCCCCGCTTCTGATACGCCTCACAGAACATTGGATTAGCGTTAATTGCCTGTGTAAAATCATCGATTGCCTTGGAGTATTCTTCCAGCTCCATCCATGCCACCCCCCGCCCATGATAGGCCGAAGTATACCCCGCATTAGGAAATATAGTGATGACTTCACTATATTTGGTGATCGCCGTTTCATACTCTTTCAACTGGAGAAAAGCATCACCCGATTCAATCAGAGCGCTGGCATACCAAAGATCATTTGCTGAAATTCGCTGAAGCGCTTCCTCAAAAAAACGAATTGCTTCTCGATAGTTCCCTGCCTCGTCCTGATGCCTTCCATACTGCATCATCATGCCTGGGACTTCCCTTGCAAGAGATGCACCATCCTCAAACCAGTAGATCGGGTGAGACTGCCGTTCCGTAACGGTTTCAAACACTCGAAGTAGCCAATCCTTGAAGGTGGGGGCGATCGCCCACTGTCTCCAGTCCTCTGGTTTTCCATCATGGTAAAAGTCTAGAACAGGAGATTCTGAGTCAACCGTCTGCTGAAGATCAAATCCGCAATAGTCTGAACTTTGAATGACGCAACAAAACAGAATCAGCGATCCCCACTTCTCTTTATTATCGGAGTCCTGAATGAACCAACTCTTGAACTCGCAATTCGCTTCAACTAAATTCTGAGTCCCGTAAATCTCTATTCCATATTGTGGCCCTTCTGGAGAGTGAGCCATGTTTTGGCTGAACAGATAAGCTCCGTCGTGCTGAAGCAGAAAAGCACGGTAGCTTTCGGGTAGACGCACTCCCAAAGCCGCCTCACACGCTTCGATGCCTGCTGCCGTTGCTGGTGGGTTTAACGTGATTTCCCAGTTTAGCGAGAAGCTTGATAGGATCTGTTTAGCTTGCTTAACCTGCCCCAATAGCCACTCAAACATCGTCACCTTCCTAATTACCTTAACTGTAGATTAACCAAAATCAATGTCTGAATTGTTGCAAAGGATTACAGTCAACCCCAAGCAATGTGGCGGCCGTCCCTGTATTCGAGGGATGAGGATTCGAGTGTCAGACGTTCTCGACCTGTTTGCTGCTGGCTTAAGCGCTGAAGAAATTTTAGACGAGATGCCTGATTTGGAAACAGACGACCTGAAAGCAGCTCTGCTCTATGCATCCCGTAAGCTGAATCATCCGGTGTTGGTTGCATGACCATTTGGGTTGATGCACAAATCTCGCCTGCGATCGCTAATTGGATTTTCAGTACCTTTCAAGTACCAGCATTTGCCTTACGTGATGTTGGCCTGAGGGATGCCGAAGATCCGGAGATTTTTGAAGCAGCCAAAAATGAAGATGTGATCTTTATGACCAAAGACAGCGACTTTGTTGATCTGGTCAACCGTCTTGGCTCACCACCGAGAATTATTTGGCTATCCTGTGGAAATACATCAAACGCTCGCTTGCGTGAGATTTTGAGCAAGACTCTGCCGGAAGCACTGAATCTCCTACGAGCAGGTGAATCTTTAGTAGAGATTCAGGGAGATTGAACTATAGCGGTTTTCGATCGAGTGAGGTATGGGGTGTGGGGGCACCGCCCCCACGCAGGGGTTCCACCCCTGCACCCCGTACCTCATCCGATCGAAAAGTGCCATAATAATGCGCTAAGCCTGATAGCCCCCAAGGAGAGAATTGCTTTTCAAGAGAGGATATGCTGCCAGATCAAGGGGACTGGACTGGCGTACCAGACCAACATCAAGCCGAATGGCAACATATATTTCAGGAGTCGCAGGAATCACTCGATTTATCAGGCTCCTGTCCCGTTTGCGGTGAGGTTGCTCTACATCGCTGGTATCAAATTGGAGAACCCATCCATCGCGTGATTGAAGGAAGAAAATATGTTGCCAAAGGCGGCTTATGGGAGTGGTGCAGTGGCTGTCACTGTTTTGAGCATTATTCAGCTCTCGTTCCAGATTGGTGGTCGTGTGACTTGGAAGTTGAAACTGCGAAGCTGGCAGCCTTACCGATAGCCATCGAAGACGCAAGAAAGTCACAGTCGTCAGGCTAAGCAAAACCTCGGAGGTTTCTAAAAACCTCCGAGGTCTGGTAATCGACTGGACTTGATTTACGGCAGCCAGGGATTCGGAATACCAGAAGTGAACTGGCGAACGGTGCGATTGAGCGATCGCAACCCCTGAATGTGCGGCTCATCGGCCTCCACCGGAATAATCGTCGCCTTTGCCCCGTTGCCAAACTGATCAATCACCCGATTCGCGGCTTCCAACCCTGTCACGTAGGCTTTTTCCTGCGACCAGGAGCCGTGGCGGGTGATCACCCAATCGCCGCTCATAATCACGTTATGGATGGGAGTGGTGGCTGGCAGCATCGATTGATAGCTTCCCGGCGAGAAGTGGGTGACCGCACGGGGGAGACGCACCACACTACTGTCGATGACCTTCGCACTGCCGAATGCCGGGACGCAGGTGGCGAGATCACGCTGCACTTTTGTAAGAATCTGCTCGTCCTCCATCAGGATCAACTGGTTGGCGTGGTAGAAGTCGGCCTCCACAACGGTTCCCGGCTCATCGCGGAATTCGTCGTGGAGCACGTTCAGGTCGAAGAAAGTCCAGCCTGTGGTGTTGTCAAACCCGAAGCAGGCGTTCGAAGCGCGGGGAATGGGGATTTTGCGATCGAACCACAGCCTGGTTGCCAGCACGTCGATCGCCCCCAGGTTCATCAAATTGCAGAATTCAGGGAACTGCCGCAGCGATGGACTATTGCTCACGATCTTCTGGATGCCGCTGACGCCCACCCCGAAGATCACCGCATCCGCTTCAAACACCTCATCACCGCAGACGACTTTTGTTGCCGTGGGTCGATTCTCTCCCTGCACCACCACATCCGTCACCCGGCGATTCGTCAGCACTCGACCTCCCGCCTGTTCAATCCGCTCCACCCAGGGGCGAAAAATCATTTCCCCGACCGTGCCCCGACACCAGACCACGTCGAAATCCGGCTGGTGCGCCAGGATGAAGTAGTAGAGCATCCCCAACGCAGCAGCGGCAGAACACTGTTCTCCAGGGGCAAACAGTCCTACCAGCAGCATTGGTTCAAACGACTCTTGATACAGACGGGCAGAAACGCCGAACTGTTTGAATAACTCCCGTGCGGTCACCGGGTCGTAGCGCGTCCAGGCGTCGTCGGAGTTGTCGAAGTCCACCACCGCATAGAGCAGCGGCAGGGCAGAGAGGCGATCGCTCAACGGCAGCCGTTTGAACTGGGTGTACAGAAAAGTCCCCAGCGGCGTGGGCAGGCGGGGTTCATCCTGAAAAATCGGCGATTCCACCTCTAAGCCTACGGGCGAATATTGGGCTGATCGCGTCCAGGGCGTAAACGGCATCAAACCCAGCTCATTCATCAGCGCAAAAATATTTCGGTAGGGATACCAGAAGCCATGAATTCCCGCCTCGACCGATCGCCCTCCCGGTGTCTTCCAGCCTGCGACCAGACCACCGGGCTGCGCTCCGGC
>JBIKWV010000245.1:0-6557 GCA_044356135.1 Elainellaceae cyanobacterium | reverse complement strand
TCTCCCGCAGCAGCAAGCCGTCCGACCCAGGCAACAATTCGATCGAGGATCAAACCAACAACACCGACGTAGATGATAGCGAGAATGATTTGGCTGGTGCTGTCTTCGTTGCCAGCGTTATAGGCATCCCAGATGAAGAAACCAATCCCACCGTCTGCTTTCAGCATTTCTGCGGCAACGATCGCCAACCACGATAAACCAATCCCAATCCGCAGGCCCGTGAATACGTAGGGAACGGTAGCGGGGATCATGATACTGGTGACGTATTCAGGGAAGGAAAGCTGGAGGACTTTGGCAACGTTTTTGTAGTCCTGGGGAATTTGCTGAACGCCCACCGCAGTATTAATCAGAATCGGCCAGACAGCAGTAATGAAGATGACATAGATAGCGGCGATGTCATTGTTCTGGAAGAACAACAGCGAGAGAGGCATCCACGCCAGCGGAGGCACAGTTCGTAGAACCTGAATAATGGGATCCATCCCATTGCGAATGAAGGGAACCAGACCACAGAGGGTGCCAACGGTAATGCCTGCGATCGCTGCCAGCGAGTAACCAATCCCCACCCGCTGCAAACTGATCAGAATTTGCAGACCCAGACCTTTGCTGGTGCCGCCATTATCAAAGAAGGGCTGCGTAATCAGAGGCCAGGTTTGTTCAATGACTTTGACCGGGCCGGGGATGCGGGAGTCGGGACTGAGGCACAGCAGTTGCCAGATGATCAAAAAGACGGAAATGAAGAGAATGGGTGCGAAGAGCGATCGCCCGAATTTCACCAGTCCAGACACCCACTTGGGGGAACTGGCGGAACGTCTTAGGGTGGGATTCATCGTCATGGGATAGTTCCTGGAGCGGGTGGGAGGAATAGTGGGATGGGTGTGTTGGTCAGGGGCGATCCGGTATGGAGGAGGAGCGGGGCAATCGTTCTGGTTTGATCCCCCCTCCCCCCCCAGACACCCCCTGCCCCCTCAAGGGGGGTTCTGGGGGGGGGCCGGAAGGGCCAGAAGTCCCCCTTTTTAAGGGGGATTAGGGGGATCTCACCTTCAGCCACAGCCCTACGCCTTCTTGATCTTGAGACCCTTCAGGTACTCCTCAGGCTTCGCAGGGTCAAATTTGTATCCATCTAAGAAGGTTTCGACACCGCGAGAAGACTCCTTCGGAGCATCGGCATCCTGACCGATCGCCTTCGCCGCTTCGCGCCAGATGTCGTCGCGGTTAACAGAATCGACCAGTTTCTTGGTGTCGGTGTCACCCGGCAGGTAGCCCCAACGGATGTCCTCCGTGAGGAACCAGAGGTCGTGACTCTTGAAGGGGAAAGAAGCCTGATCCGCCCAGAATTTCATTAGCAGAGGGCTGTTTTCGAGGGTACGACCGTTGCCGAAATCGAAGTTGCCCTGCATGCGTCCGAGGATATCCTTCGCGGGGGCCTTTACATACTTGTCAGCGGAGAGGATCTGGCACAATTCTTCTTTGTTTTCAGCCTTATCGCACCAGATTTGGGCTTCCTGCACTGCCATCGTCAGGGCCTTGGTCGCGTTGGGGTGCTTGTCGGCCCAGTCAGCGCGAACAGTGAAGGCTTTTTCGGGGTGGTCTTTCCAGATCTCTCCCGTGGTCAGGGCGTTGTAGCCCAGTTTCCTGCTGACCAGCCGCCCGGGCCAGGGTTCACCCACGCAGAACATATCCATGGTCTTGGTTTCCATGTTGGCAACCATCTGTGGCGGGGGGATCACCACCAGGTCAACATCAGTGATTGGGTTAATGCCGGCTGCTGCCAACCAGTAGCGCGTCCACAGGTCATGATTGCCACCAGGGAAAGTGACTGCGCCCTTGAACTTCTTGCCGGAAGCCATTGCTTTCTCGATCGCTGGCTTGAGTGCCGCTGCATCAGTAGTGACGTTCAGATCTTTGTAGTCGTTCGACAGCGCGATGCCCTGACCATTGGTATTCAGACGAGCCAGGATGTACATGGGCACAGGTTTGTTGCTCTTGTTCTTGCCCACCGACAGGAAGTAGGGCATGGGAGACAGAATATGTGCGCCATCGATACCGCCCCCTGCGGAACCCAGTTCCAGGTTGTCGCGGGTGACTGCCCAGGAGGTTTGCTTCATGACCTCAACATCGGGCATTCCATACTTCGCAAACAGTCCTTTTTCCTTTGCAATGATCAGAGGGGCAGAGTCCGTCAACGCGATGAAGCCCAGTTTGGCGGTCGTCACTTCGGGGGCATCAGCGGCAGCAACCGGGCTGGGAGCCGCTGGAGAAGCGGCAGCGGGGCTGGCTTCTGGAGAAGGTGCAGTTGTGGTTGGCGAACTACAGGCATTGGCGACCACTGCAACGGTGGTGGTGGCGCTGGCTGTAAGAATGAATTTCCGACGAGAGAGGTTAGACATGTGCAGTTACCCGGTTGTTCTGTTAGAGGTAAAGGTTTAGCAGAATCGTTCGTGTCAAGCAGAATCGGACTCATTGCCGGGATTGCTTAATGCCCAGCACCGTCTGAAGTCCCCACAGGCAGGACATTCAGCGCTATCGATTGCGCCCTATGGCGTCATCGAAACTTGCTTACTGCGGGCACCAAAATGCTCCGTCAGCAATTCTCTCAACACAGGCTTCAGGTCTTCGCAGGGGATCCCTTTTTTGACGCAGGTTCCCAACTGTGCGTCTTTTCCGACCTTGCCGCCCATGTAAATATCCACGCCTTCCAGGGTGCGCCCGTCCTTACGGGTCTTGGTTCCCATCAGGCCAATGTCGGCCACCTGGGGTTGTCCACAGGAGTTGGGGCATCCCGTCCAGTGAATTCGCACCATGCGGGTGAACTCCATTTCCTGCTCCAGTTCCTTAATTAGGGACATGGCCCGGTTCTTGGTTTCGATCAGGGCAAAGTTGCAGAATTGGGCACCCGTGCAGGAGACGAGCGATCGCCCCAGCATCCCCGGCGACACCGAAAACTTGCTCAACACTGGCTCCTGAAGCAGCGCATCCAGCCGAGCATCAGGAACATAGGTGATGATCACGTTCTGTTCCACCGTTAGCCGCATCTCACCACAGCCGTAGACCTCCGCCAGTCGCGCCAGTTCAAACATATCGCTGGCGTAGAGGCGGCCTACGGGAATGTGCAGTCCCACATAGTTGAGACCGGGCTGTTTCTGAGGGGCGACTCCAATGTGATCGCGCTTTTCCCAGTCGATCGCATCTTCCGGTGCAGCGGTTGCCAGAACAGCGCCCATCTGCCTTTCAACGGCAGTGCGGAACTGACCCAGACCCCACTCATCCAGCAGCCACATCAGTCTGGCTTTCTGGCGATTCGCTCGCAGACCGTTATCCCGATATACTTCGAGAATGGCACGGCAGAGGGGAACCACCTGCTCGGGCGTCACCCACGCATCCAGAGGAACTGCTGCTTCACAACGCTTGGCCGAGAAGAAGCCGCCCACCAGAACATTAAAACCCAGCCGTTCATGCTTGTATGCGGGAACAAAGGCAACATCGTTGATCTCAGCGTGAACAGAGTTGTCTCTTCCACCTTCGATCGCAATGTTGAATTTCCGGGGCAGGTTTGTAAATTCAGGATTACCTTCACCGTGATTGGTGATCATATCCTGTAATTCCTGAACAATGTCACGCACGTCAATCAATTCATCTGCATCAATGCCCGCAACGGGAGAAGCAGTGATATTGCGCACGTTGTCCATGCCGGACTGGACACTGGTCAGCCCCACACGGTGCAGCCGATTGAAAATATCAGGAGTATCTTCAATCCGAATGCCCCGAAGCTGGAGGTTCTGCCGGGTGGTGATGTCCGCGTTGCCATCTTCCCCGTAGCGCTGCACGATTTCGGCGAGCGATCGCATCTGGAGACTGTTAATTACCCCCGCTGGCAACCGCAGCCGCATCATGAACTTGCCGGGGGTGACAGGTCGGAAGAACACGCCCAGCCACTTCAGCCGATAATCGCGATCGCCCTCTTCCATTGCTTCCCAGCCAATCTGGGCGAACCGCTCTAGCTCGGCTTTGACCGCAAGACCGTCCTTCTCGGCCTTGATTTTTTCAAATTTGTTAAGCGTTGTCTCTGCTGGGACTGTGCTGGTCATAAAATTACCCTTAGTGGGTATTGTTTTTGCGAATGCAGAACTTTTGGCCAGAGATCTTGTCTCTGCCTGACCAGAACTACCGCCCTGACTACGTTCTGCGCTTCGTTGATACCAAACATAGGCGGATGTACTGGGCTAATTCGTATTGCCTGTTACAAAATATTTAGAGACATGACGATCCTGCATTGGGGTGATGCGATCGATGCATTTTGGGGGTCGGTGGAATATTGAGGTTACCCGTAGAATGCAGGTGTGGGGCGTTCGCAAGGATTTTTGGAGTGGAAATTTGCTTGTCGCAAATTGGGCAAATTACTTCTGGTTCCGGGGGATATTCCGGGGAAGTGATTGCTGTGGGACGAGTCGGACGAATGGCCATTTGCCTCTACGGGTGTCTCGTGTGAATCATGGCATTGCGTGAACCAGATACACGGCAATCCCCACGCCGTATGTTGTATGAAGCATGGCGTTACGCCAACCAGGTACAATTCATGCCCCATATGTTCATGTACCCGGTAGGGGCAGGTTATTTGCCCTCCCGCCAAATGGTATTCTGTTTCCCACCAATTCACGGCTGGTGTTGTGCCACAAGACAGCGCCATTGGTGGAGCCGCCAAATGGTATTCTGTTCCCCACCAATTCACGGTTTGTTTATTTCAGATTCCCCAGCGATCGCCCATCCCAATTCACCATGTTCAGTACCCAGACCACTTCCGCTCAGTCGCTTACCCTTGCTCAAGCACTCCAAATTCTGGAGGAGGGTGATTTCCATGAACGGTGGGAGGTGGCCCGCTGGTTTGGTCGCCTCTCTCGAAAAGCCTCCGGATCAGAAGTGGTTACTCCCCTCATCGATTTCCTGCAAGACCACGATGCTGACCCTGAATTACGCTGGTTCGTGGCCCGCATCCTGGGAGACTTTCAGCAACCGGAAGTGTTGGCCGCTTTGATCAACATTTTGCAAACGAGTGACGATAATGACCTGAAAACAATGGCCGCTACTGCGCTGACGGAGTTTGGAGAGAGGGCGATCGCCTCACTCACTCCACTTCTTGCAGACCCCACAACTCGCGCATTGGCAGTCCATGCACTGGCGCAAATGAGTCATTCTGCTACCATTCAACCGCTGCTCCAGGTGGTGCAGGACGAAGCTGCAGAAATTCGGGCGATCGCCCTCTCTGCCCTGAGCAACTTTCAGGATGCTCGAATTGCCCCAGTTTTGCTGAAGGCTCTCGGAGATCATGTCGCTTCCGTGCGTCGTGCTGCTGTGATGGGGCTGGGTTTTCGTGCCGATTTGCTGCCTACTTTCAATCTGGTGAGTGCCCTTCAGCCATTACTGACTGATCCAGAACAAGAAGTGTCTCGTCAGGTGGCGATCGCCCTCGGTCGGCTGGGAACCACGAAGGCCGCAGATGCGCTGGCGGGAGCGCTACAGTCGCCGCTGTGCCCCGATGAGGTACGGTTAGAGGCGATTCGGGCACTGGGCTGGATTGGAACAACGATCGCACTGCATCACCTGGAAGCCTTTTTGCTGCGCTGCCGTCACCCAGAAGTACTGGATCTCTGCCGGGAAGCTGTTCTAATGCTGGGACGAATTGAACACCCCGAACTGAAACCCCAGGCTACCGAGATGCTTCAATCTCTGTTGCAAAATCATCCTCTGGGACTGACGGTAACTGGAAAACAGGCGATCGCCCTCAGCCTTGGCCACCTGGGACAATCCACTGCTGCCGCCAGCCTGAACGCTCTACTGGCGGATGAGGATGCGAGTGTGCGGTTTCATGCGATCGCCGCATTAAACCATTTGCATCGTCCCGTTTGACCATTGATTTTTGGCAACCCCCCATTATGTAAATCCTCAATCCTCCCGAACTCGTTCCCTGGATTTCCCCGGCATTGCTGATTGGGAGGATGAATTTTTGTAGAGAGCCGCGCTTAGCGCGGCTCTCTACAAAAATTCATCCCTGAATTAAACAACGCCTCATTGCTGAAAATCTCCTAAAGTAAAAACGAGAATCACATGAAGAACTATGTCCCTCCTGGCCGATAAATCGCTTACTCTGCTAAACCTTCTCGCCGGAGCAGATGACCATCCAGCATTGATGGCTCCCGACAAACCCACCCTCACCTACAGACAACTGCGCCAGCACATTGCAGAACTGGCCGCGCAACTAAACCAGTTTGGCCTGGGACGGGGCGATCGCCTCTCCATCGCCATGCCCAACGGCCCCGAAATGATCCTTACTTACCTGGCAGCAGCGACCTGTGGCACAGCGGCTCCGCTGAATCCCAGGTACAAGCAGGAAGAGTTCCACTTTTACTATGAGGACACGGGATCGGCAGCGCTGCTGGTGCTGGGGGAAGGAATTGAGGCGGCGATCGCTGCCGTCACCCCTGAAATGCTCGTTCTCCGCGTCACGCCCAACGCTGATGGTACGCTGGCCCTGGAGAAAATCGGTGGTCCCGATCGCGCTCCCC
>JBIKWV010000243.1:0-6577 GCA_044356135.1 Elainellaceae cyanobacterium | reverse complement strand
GGCGCGGCGAAGCCGCGCCACGCTGAAACTGGGATTTTAATAAACAGCAGATCCCTTAGTGTGGCGCGCGAAGCGCGCCACACTAACCAGGCAAAGTTTCTTTGGTGGACTACTAGTCCAAAGACCCATGATCAGAAGTGGTACACCGCACCACTTCTGATCATGGGTCTTTAGCCGGACGTGGTATGACTCGGTATCCAGCAATACAGAGTTAAGCCGGGATAAACGGCTCAATATGAAGTGAAGACATTGGAGCTGTCCACTGTGTTAGAAACCGCTGGCGAGCTGGTCAATGCTACGCGGCTACTGATGGGATTGCAGCAGGTCAGCGCCATCATGCAGAGCCTCAGTGGCTGTCACGAGCCAGGGGCGATCGCCCGTCTGGCCACCGATGGCTTGATCGAGAAGTTTGACTGTGCCTTTGCCCGCATCTGGCTGATGGAGCCAGACGGCTCGTTTCTGCGACTGGTGGCCTCTTCGGGGATGTATACTCGCACCGACGGCTTTTTTGCCCGCGTTCCCCTGGGAGCCTTTAAGGTGGGAAAGATTGCTCAGAATCGCATTCCCTTTCTCAGCAACAATCTGCCGGATGAACCCTGGGTAAAAGACCGGGAATGGGCGATCGCACACAATATCACGGGCTTTGCCGGGTATCCCCTGGAAATTGGCGATCGCGTCGTGGGTGTTCTGGCCGTCTTCAGCCACCATGCGCTGTCTGCGGAGTTTCTGGAGGTCTTGCAGGGACTCTGCACCACCCTGGCCCTGACCCTGGAGAACTGTCGCCAGTTTCAGCAGAAAGTCCAACTCGCTCCAGCGGCAATCACGGGCAACGCTTCTCTTTCTGAACAACTGGCCCATCTCCTACCCCAGGCGCGGCTAATCCTTCTGGGCACTGAACGTCCCCTCTCTGCCGCCCTGGACTGCCTGCTGCTACGGGCAACGGATCTACTGCAACGGATGGCCTGCTCCTACTGTCGCTTGAACTATAGCACCACCCACATCACGCTGGAGGCCATGGTCTCTGCTGCCGCCTTCGAATCCACAACCACTGCTCACGAACTGATTGCTCCCATTACCGATTTACAATTCGCCATTACCTACTTAGGTGGCACCCTGCAATCTGTCACCACGCCCAACCAGAAGCTGATGCAGTGGGTCGTGCAGATTCCCTATGCGATCGCATCTCCCCCACTCGCCGTCAGGATTCACCTGAGCCATCCCGTACTGCAGATGGCTTTTACCCGTCTCGCCTACGAAGCTGGCCTGACGGTCAGCCAACACCCTGATCCTGCATTACCGCTGATTACCGACGACCGGACGGCAGCCACAGGCTATCCAAGAGTGCTCTGGGTCACCCACGACCACAATTCATTGCCTCCAACCACCTCGCTGGCATTCCTGACTCTGGCAATCCAACCGATGGAACTACGACAGGCGGTGGAAGCCGCGATCGCCGACCAGCCCTGGGGCATTCCACCCGAACCCGAACCTGATTCTAAAAAACTCACCTCCCGCGAGTGCGAGATTTTGCAGCTTCTGGCAGAAGGACGGCGCGATCGCGATATTGCCAGTGAACTATTTATCAGCGAGAGCACGGTGAAATTTCACATGAATAATGCGTCGAACAAACTGAAGGCGAAGACGAGATATCAGGCGCTTTATCTGGCGATGGTGAAGGGATTGATTTGAAGTCCCCTACCGTTATCGCCAGATCATCCCCTTCCGTATCCCCAAATACAAATCCTCCCTCGCCCAACACTTAACCTGACAGGGATTCTGGCATATCAAACGAGCGGAGAACGATGAGTAGCCACTATTCGGTTGTGATTGTGGGCGGCGGACAGGCAGGACTGTCAATGAGCTACTGCCTGAAGGCCAAGGGTATCGATCACATCGTGTTTGAGAAGAATACGATCGCCTACGAGTGGCGCGAACGACGCTGGGACACCTTCTGTCTGGTCACCCCCAACTGGCAGTGTCAGTTGCCGGGGTTTCCCTATCCGGGGGCTGACCCGAACGGGTTTATGCAGAAGGATGAGATCGTCAAGTATCTCGAAGACTATGCGGCTTTTTTCCATCCCCCTGTGCAGGAAGGGGTTACCGTTCTGAACGTGAGCCAGCGAGAGAACCAGAACGGTTTTGACATTCGCACCACGGTGGGAGACTGTACTGCTGATCAGGTGGTGATCGCCGTCGGAGGCTACCATCGTCCCAAAGTTCCCCGCATTGCAGAACGCCTGCCAGAACCCATTCTGCAAATTCACTCCTCGCAGTACAGGAACCCAGAGTCGCTACCGGACGGAGAAATTTTGGTGGTGGGAACGGGACAATCGGGCTGTCAGATTGCGGAGGATCTGCATCTGGCGGGTCGAAAGGTGCATCTGTGTGTGGGGGGTGCGCCGCGATCGCCCCGCCGCTACCGGGGGAAGGACGTGGTGGATTGGCTCGATCAGATGGGCTACTACGACCTGTCGATCGAGAACCATCCGCAGAAAGAGAAAGCGCGATCGAACACCAATCATTACCTGACGGGACGTGATGGTGGACGCGAAATTGATCTGAGACAGTTTGCGATCGAAGGTATGAAATTGCATGGTCGTTTGAAACAGATTAATGGTGCGACGCTGGAGTTCCGGGACGATCTGAAGTACAACCTGGATCAGGCGGATGCGGTGGCAGAAAATATCAAAAAGAGCATTGATGCCTTCATTGCAAAGAACCAGATTAAAGCGCCGACTGAGCCGTCCTACGTTCCCGTCTGGCAACCGCAGAATCAGTCTCTCTCATTGAACTGCGACCAGGAAAATGTTTGCACCGTTATCTGGTGTACAGGCTACCAATCTGACTTTAGCTGGATTGAAGTGCCTGTCTTCGATGGTAAGGGTCATCCCGGACATGACCGGGGGGTGACGAATGTCCAGGGACTGTACTTCCTCGGCCTACCGTGGCTCTACACCTGGGGTTCGGGGCGCTTTTCGGGGATTGCCCGCGATGCCAATTACCTGGCGGATTACATCGTGGCGCGAAAGAAAGTTTCCCAGTCGAGCGCCTGGGATGTGGTGAATGAGTTTTTGCTGGGATCGTAGATCAGTCGTATTCGTAACGCAATCGGTTCTGCCCGCACAGCGGGCAGAACCGATTTCGCGTTTTGATCGCGCACCTGTCGAAATCGATAGGTACGCGGTTGGCAACGGCGATCGCCCCCCACTATTTTTTCTCCTCCCTGCTCATATCACTAGCTTTGGTTTTTTCGTATTAAGAAATACAAAAGACTACTTCCCACCCACTTAATCTGACAGCACAGATTCCATCCAAGGAGAAAGCAATGCCTGAGGTCACAGCTCCCGCCCATCAGTCCGGCGATTTTTTTGTTGACTACGAGGAAAAAGTTTTTCCCGATGTGAAAGCAGAACCAGGTGAAAAAGCGCTGGTCACCTTCCACACCGTTGCCTTTGAAGGCTCAATCGGTCTGGTGAATCTGCTGCAAGCTCTGCGTCTGCTGCGCAAAGGCTTTGAGACTTCGGTGTTGCTCTATGGTCCCGGTGTCACATTGGGGGTTCAGCGTGGCTTTCCCAAGCTGGGTGATGCGGCGTTCCCCGGTCACCAGAACTTCAATGACCAGCTCGGCAAATTCATGGCGGAAGGGGGCAAGGTCTACGCCTGCCGATTTGCTCTCCAGGCATTGTACGGCCACGGTGAGCCTTCCCTGATGCCCGGGATTCGCCCCATCAATCCCCTGGATGTGCTGGATCTGATCCTGCTGCACCGCAAGGATGGCGCATTTATCCTCGATACCTGGACGGTTTAATCCTGTGGATGACTCACGTACTGTCCGGGCGGCGGCAGTCCAGATCAGCCCGGTGCTGTTCAGTCGGGACGGAACGACGGAGAAAGTGCTGGAGGCGATCGCCACTGCTGCAAAGGAAGGCGTCCGACTCCTCGTCTTTCCCGAAACGTTCGTCCCCTACTACCCTTATTTCTCCTTCGTTCAGCCGCCCGTCCTGATGGGGAAGGAGCACATGCGACTGTATGAGGAAGCGGTGGAAGTCCCCGGCCCGGTGACCGATGCCGTCGGTCAGGCCGCCCGTACTCACCACATGGTGATTGTGCTGGGTGTGAATGAACGCGATCACGGATCGTTGTACAACACGCAACTGATCTTTGATGCCGACGGCACACTCCGGCTGAAGCGACGGAAAATCACGCCCACTTACCATGAGCGCATGGTTTGGGGACAGGGTGACGGAGCTGGATTGACGGTTCTGGACACTGCCGTGGGGAAAGTCGGGGCACTGGCCTGCTGGGAACATTACAATCCCCTGGCGCGGTTTGCGCTGATGGCTCAGCATGAGCAGATTCACTGCGCCCAGTTCCCCGGATCGATGGTGGGCAAAATTTTTGCAGACCAGATCGAAGTCACGATTCGCCACCATGCCCTGGAGGCTGGCTGTTTTGTAGTGAATGCCACAGGCTGGCTGGCTCCCGAACAGGTGGCGCAGATTACCCCCGACGAAAAACTGCAAAAGGTGCTGAGTGGGGGCTGCTACACGGCGATTATCAGTCCCGAAGGAGTCCCCCTCTGTCCACCGATCATCGAAGGGGAAGGAATGGCGATCGCCGACCTGGACTTCTCCCTGATCACCAAACGCAAGCGCATGATGGACTGCGTGGGTCATTATTCCCGCCCTGACCTGTTGCAACTCCAGATGAACTCCAGTCAGTGGGCGGTGATGCAATCGTCTCTGGTGGGAGGCTCTCCAGTTGCGTTCACCGATTCATCCATTCATCCATCCCTGACCCATCACACTCTCTCTGACAATGGCTCGATCCATGAACAAGCAGGAACTCATTACAGCGCTCCAGTCCAAGGGGTTGAGGCTGGCTGAATCGGACGTGGGAGCCTCCGGTCGCAAGGGCGGTGCGGGGCCTTCAGATCATAAGGCGGTGACCGTAGACGGAACAACCGTCATGGTGCCCATCTACACGGGCACGGCGGCGCGATCGCCCTATACCGTCACCCTTAGCGACACGGACGAAGCCGTTCTGTTTCAGGAAGGAGAGGCGATCGCCCCCATCGCATTCCCGCATCAACCCAGGTTCTACAGCCTCACCACCGCCGACGGCATCCCCTACTGGAAGATCGCCCTGCTGCACAGCAACGACGTGCTGGCCACCACCGTCCTGCAAACCTGTAAGCGCTACCGGGATGCATCCACCGTCTGCCAGTTCTGCGCCATTGAGAAGTCTCTGGATGCAGGCCGCACCATCGCCCGCAAGACCCCCGCTCAACTGGCAGAAGTGGCCGAAGCAGCGGTGCGGTTGGACGGCATCAAGCATCTGGTGATGACCAGCGGCACGCCAAACACGAGCGATCGCGGTGCCGCCTATCTGGCGGAGTGCGCCAGAGCGGTGAAACAGCGGGTGGATCTGCCGATTCAGGCACAGTGCGAACCGCCGGACGATTTTGCCTGGTTCCAGCGGCTGAAGGATGCGGGGGTGGATAGCCTGGGGATGCACCTGGAGGCGATTACGCCGGAAGTCCGCGCCAAAATTATGCCCGGTAAAGCAGAAGTGCCTGTGGAGTTCTACTTCCAGGCGTTTGCAGCGGCGGTGCAGGTGTTTGGCTGGGGTCAGGTCAGCACTTACCTGCTGGCGGGTCTGGGGGATTCGCTGGAGGCGCTGGTGGAGGGGTGCGATCGCCTGATCAAACTCGGCGTTTATCCCTTTGTTGTGCCCTTTGTTCCCATCACAGGCACCCCGCTAGAAAATCATCCCGCCCCCTCCAGCGAGTTTATGTTTGCTCTGTATCAACAGGTGGGTCACTTGCTGAAGCAAGCAGGCATGAGTTCTGCCGACATCAAGGCCGGGTGTGCCAAATGTGGTGCCTGTTCTGCCCTTTCGACTTTTGAACGGTGATTTTTGATGTCAAGCGATCGCTATCACTTCAAACTGGCCAGCTCTAACGAAGAAGTTAACGACTATTTTGATCTCCGTCAACGCATCTTCTGTGAAGAACAGCGTTTGTTTGAACACACCGACGTGGATGAGATTGATGATATTGCTTATCCGATTATTGCGATCGAAACTCACACCAATCAAATCGTTGGTGTTGTCCGGATTTATGAACCCCAACCGGGCCTCTGGTATGGTGGTCGCCTGGGCACTCACCCCGACTACCGCAAAGGCTGGCAGATCGGAAAAGGTTTGATTTATAAAGCTGTTACAACCGCCAACACCTGGGGTTGTCACCAGTTTCTGGCAACCGTGCAGTTACAAAACGTGCGATTTTTTCAACGGCTGCACTGGGCTTCGCTAGAGGAGATACAAATTTGCGATCGCCCCCACCACCTGATGGAAGCGGATCTTCAGTATTACCCGGCTGGCAGTGAACCGCGACCGTTAGGGCAGTATGAACGGGCATCGTAAAAATCGCCCTAAAGCATTTGAGAACAACTGAGGATGAGGCGTGCTAGATCAACTCATAGCTGAATTACAACAATCCCTCGGTGTCCTTCACAAACAAGATATCCAACCCATCTCACGCCTCCTTTCGCGCCCCCCCGCCGACGCCCTCAGG
>JBIKWV010000244.1:0-6577 GCA_044356135.1 Elainellaceae cyanobacterium | reverse complement strand
TTACGATCTTTAGCCGAGGGACGCTGGTTCAAACTGATCTGCGGAGCCAGTTTTCAGCATCTTCCGGCAGTGCGAAATTTAACACTGGCCTATGCTCTGGCCGGGATTGATTGTGTGGATGTGGCTGCTGATCCTGCGGTAATCGCCGCTGCCCAGGAAGGGATCAGAACTGCCGAAGCCTGGATGTCCACCGCCCAGGAGCGGGGCTTCGGTCAGAGCCATCTCCCCTGGTTAATGGTCAGCCTCAACGATGGCGAAGACCCTCATTTTCGTAAGGCGGCGTTTGACCCGGCGCTCTGCCCTGCCGACTGCCCTCGCCCCTGTGAAACGATTTGCCCTGCCCAGGCGATCGCCTTCACTCCCGTTGACTCTGGTGTGATCGCCGAGCGCTGCTACGGCTGCGGGCGCTGTCTACCCATTTGCCCGATTCAACAAATTACCACACAGTCCTACGTTTTTACCCCTGAAGCGATCGCGCCGCTGGTGCTTCAGGGTGTCGATGCGGTGGAAATCCATACGCAGGTAGGACGGTTTGAAGACTTCCAGCGGTTATGGATGGCCATAAGCCCCCAGGTGCATCACCTCAAGCTAATTGCCATTAGCTGTCCCGATGGCGAGGGGTTAATCGATTATTTGCAGTCGCTCTACACATTGATCTCACCGTTGCCCTGCCCTGTAGTCTGGCAGACGGACGGCAGACCCATGAGCGGCGATATTGGGGAAGGAGCCACCCGCGCCGCCATCAAGCTAGGGCAAAAGGTATTGGCAGCAGAACTACCGGGATACGTGCAGCTTGCGGGTGGGACGAACCATTCTACGGTGCCAAAGTTGAGACGTTTAGGATTGTTGGGAAGCAAGGTAGACAGTGATTCGGGGCAGACGACATCCCGAAAACCACAGGAATCACTTTCCCAAAATACCCTCCAGATTGCAGGCGTTGCCTATGGCAGCTACGCCCGTGTATTGCTGACTCCACTGCTCGATCGACTGGACGGAATCGGGCTGGAGGAGGCTCCAGATTTGCTGTGGCAGGCGGTTGATGTTGCTTCGTCGCTGACTGCCCAGCTCAAAGCGCCCGATGGATTGGCGCAAGATGTTCCGCGATCGCTCACTCTGCTCACACACACGTAACCCACGTCACTGTCATGAAAGTCACCGATGTCGCCCCCGACCACTACTGCACCGTCCCCCTGGATGGACAGCGATTGTTCATAAGGTTTGCCCTGGTCATTCATTAGCCTGACACCAAGCTAAAAATTAACCCATGACGTTTAACCTGAATCCCTTGCCCGAACAACCAAATCAGTCCCAGCCCACTTCCACCCCTGCGGTTGTGACTCCTTTAAATGCTCCTTTTCAAGTGACCGACGACCTGGATCAACTGCTCGAAATTTTGCCGCTCCCCATCCGCCAGCACCTGGAGCGGCACCCTCAAAAAAACGGGTTGATTGAGGTGGTGCTGGATTTAGGCCGACGACCTGAAGCGCGCTTTTGGGGGAAAGCAGAGTACTTATCCGATGAATCGGTGACCCGCGAGGACTTGCAGCATTGTATTGAGCGAGTTGGACATTTCAGCGGTGACAATCGGGCGGGCATCGAGAAAACCCTGCACCGCATCAGCGCCATGCGCAACCGCAGCGGAGATGTCGTGGGACTGACCTGCCGTGTAGGTCGAGCCATCTACGGCACGATTGGCATGATTCGTGACCTGGTAGAAACTGGGCGATCGATCCTCATGCTGGGGCGACCGGGCGTGGGGAAAACGACGGCGCTACGGGAGATTGCCCGCGTACTGGCGGATGAGTTGGATAAGCGGGTCGTGATCATCGACACCTCCAATGAAATTGCGGGGGATGGTGACATTCCTCACCCTGCCATCGGGCGGGCGCGACGGATGCAGGTGGCGCGCCCGGAGTTGCAGCATCAGGTGATGATCGAGGCGGTGGAAAACCACATGCCAGAGGTGATTGTCATTGACGAGATCGGCACGGAACTGGAGGCACTGGCGGCCCGGACGATCGCCGAACGGGGCGTCATGCTGGTGGGAACCGCCCACGGCAACCAGATCGAAAACCTGATGAAAAACCCTACCCTGTCGGATCTGGTGGGAGGCATTCAATCCGTTACGCTTAGCGATGAAGAGGCGCGTCGGCGGGGCAGCCAGAAGAGTGTGCTGGAGCGGAAAGCACCGCCCACCTTTGATATCGCCATTGAGATGCTGGAGCGTCAGAAATGGGTCGTGCATGACCAGGTGGCCGAAACTGTGGATGCGCTCCTGCGTGGACGCCAGCCCAATCCCGAAACGCGAACGGTCAACGATAGCGGTGAGGTTAAGGTGACTCGTGAGGTACCCAGCACCAGTTGGGAATCCGGGCGATTGGGAACAGCAAAGTCATCGCGCCCTGCCCCCGATACCGCCAGTTTCACTCTGCCGGAGTCTCCCCGCGTTACCGGTTGGAGGGCTACCGGACAGATGGTGCCGCTGCCGTCTCCGGGTCAGCGAGAACCCAAATCAAAGCGTCGGTTTGCCGGTGATATATTGACCAGCGCCAAGTCCCCAGAGCAGCACTACTTTGACCAGCTCCTGAGTGAATCCTTTGACGAGGAGCAACTGTTGCGGGATGCTGACCCTTTCGACGAGATACCCACAGCAGGCCCGAATGGTGAAGATTTGCCGCTGCATATCTATCCCTATGCGGTCAGCCGCAGCCATGTGGAGCAGGTGATTCAGATGATGAATTTGCCCATTGTGCTGACGAAGGATCTGGATGGGGCGGATGCAGTCCTGGCACTGCGATCGCACATCAAAAACCACTCCAAGCTGCGACACATCGCCAAATCCCGCCAGTTGGCCATTCACACCGTCAAGTCCAACAGTATGCCGCAGATCATCCGCGCCCTCCAGCGCCTGCTGCGGATGGACGACGGCGGTCTGGAGGAGCCTATTAACCTTAACCTGTTCTCCCGCAGTGGTGATGAGGACGAGTTGGAGGCCCTGGAGGAAGCGCGGCTCGCCGTTGAGCAGATTGTGATTCCCAAGGGGCAACCCGTGGAGCTGCTGCCGCGATCGGCCAAAGTTCGCAAAATGCAGCACGAGCTGGTGGAGCACTATCGGTTGAAGTCCAGCAGCTTCGGTGAAGAACCCAATCGACGGCTGCGGATTTACCCCGCGTAAATTCGCAACCGTCAATGGTGGATTCCCCCGTAGGGGTTGAGCATTTGCGCGAGCAACTCATCCCTTCTCCCCACCCTTTGTCCGCAAATGCTAAATCCTGACTCCCAACGATTGCCCATCATTTCAATACCGCATTTTTCCCTTCGTTGTGGCGATCGCACACCGTTCTAACGTTCGGCAGGGTTTAGCATTTGCGTAAGAGGGGTTGGGCTGAGCGGGGAGTTTCTCGCGCAAATGCTAAACCCCTACGGTTGCGTTGATTGGGGTATCACTCCAATCAATTTTGGAACGCTTCTGAACATTGGGGTTATGTGCCAACGTCATCTTTAATGCTTTGCGCCGCGATAGCGCATCTGCCGTTTCAGCGAGTAATGCTGGGCGAATTCAGGAATATCACCTTTACGGCCCATCACAATCAGGGTGTCCCCGTGCTTCAAGGTTGTGTCGTGCGGGGGATTCGTAATCGTTTTGCCACTGGCGCGGCGCAGCGCAACCACGATGAAGCTACCTTTGCCGCGAACTTCAACATCGCTGAGGACACCGCCAATGAGGAAAGAGTCATCCGGGATGGCGAGTTCGTCCACCTGAACTTCTAACTGTGCCAGGAGTTCATTCAGGCTGGCCATACCGTCGTCGCCATCGAGCAGTTCCAGGGCGGCGGGGTGGGTGACCATGTGGGCCATCCGCAGGGCACCGATCGCCGCAGGTAGCACCACGCGATCGGCCCCCGCCAGTTTCAGCTTCTGTTCGGTAGTGGGGAATTCACCTCTGGCCAGAATTGTCAGGTTTTTATTTAACCCACGGGCAGTGAGTGTGATAAACACGTTGGCGGCATCGTCGGGGAGGACGGTGGCCAGGGCTTTGGCGCGTTCAATGCCAGCGAGTTTCAAGATTTCTTCGTCAGTAGCGTTACCCATAATCGTGAGGAAGTTAAATTCTTCCTGAGCCTGACGCATGCGATCGCCATCCATATCCACAATCACAAACGGCTGTTTGTTGTCCCGTAGTTCCCTCGCCAGAATCTGCCCCATGCGGCCAAAGCCACAGATGATGACATGCTGCTGGAGTCCCTCAATTTTTCGAATCATTCGCTGAAGCCCCAATGCGCGATGGATTTCGCCTTCCGTGATCATCTGGAGCAGACCACCCACCATATAGACCGCCGACGAGGTGCCCGCCACGATCACCAGCATCGTGAACACCTTCAGGGTGGGTGTCGTTGTCGGTCGGACTTCCCCATACCCCACCCCAAACACGGTGATCACCACCATATAGATTGCGTCCAGAAAGGACCAGCCCGCAGCCATGTAGCCGGATACCGCGATCACGATAGTCATCGCAAAGAACAATGCCCCGGTCAGGATACGCCGCAGGGATTGATGCATAGGAGGAAGAACACTCTGCTTTCACTATTGCTGCAATTCGGTGAATCATCAAGGGGAGAGCATTGCCAGGGCAAGATTTTACAATACGGCTCTCTAACAGATGCCTATGCTGAGAAAGCAATGAATTGGGAAGCATTGAATCATGCAATGGGGTCTTCTACTAATCTGCCTCGCCGCCATTTCCTGGGGGACGACAGGAACCACAATGATGTTGCTGACGCAGGTGACCCCAGTGCATCCGCTGGTGGTGGGTTTCTGGCGGTTGGCGATCGCCGCCCCGGTTCTCCTGCTGCTGGCCTACCGCAGTTCTGAGGTGAGACGACTGCCCTCGCGCAGTGAATGGCTAGGCTACTTCAAACTGGGAGCCTGTATGGCGCTGTACCAGGTGAGCTACTTCTGGGCGGTGTCGCTGTCGGGGGTGGCGATCGCGGCACTCGTTGCCATCTGCTCCTCGCCGCTGTTCATTGTGTTGCTGGCGGCGTGGCGATTGGGAGAAAAGCTCACCGCGAAAATTTACCTGTCGCTGGGCCTGGGGGTGCTGGGGACGGTGCTGCTGGTGGCCAATCCAGGGGCGATCGCCAACCACCAGTCAAACTTTCTGATTGGGGTGGTGCTGGCGCTGGTGTCAGGGTTCTCCTATGCGCTCTATGTGGTGCTGGCAAAGGCGCGGTTGAGCCAGGAGCATCCCGCAGCGCTGGCGGCCTTTAGCTTTACGGCGGCGGCCCTGCTGCTGACTCCGGTGCTGGTGCTCCAGCCACCGCTGGGGGAATACCTCAAAGTTTTGCCCTACTTCCTGTACCTGGGAATTGTGCCGACGGGCATTGCCTACGCTTTTTACATGGCGGGATTGCACCGCACCTCTGCTTCTACTGCGGGTATTGCGGTTCTGCTGGAACCTTTGACCGCAACGCTTCTAGGAGTGTGGGTGTTTAAGGAGCCAATGGGAGTAACAGGGATGATTGGGGCAGGATTACTGTTGGGGGCGATCGCGCTTCTGTCAAATAAAGGAGAAGTGCGATCGGGGCGCGACATTCAGACGGTTCACCGCAGAGGCGCGGAGGACGCAGAGTAGAACCTTTGTATGCTCTGTGCCTCTTGGTGAGCTTCAGAAAAGATTTAACCCCCGTTTCCAGGAAGAAGCAAACGATGAGTCAGATGTGGACACCCAAAAGCCACTATGAATCAGCAAAGGCGTGGCGAACTCCCGTATTTCAGGAGCTTGAGCTGCTGCATGCCACCTACCGCACCCATGTTTTTCCAAAGCACCTGCATGAGGAGTTTTGCATTGGGGTGGTAGTGTCAGGAGCAGAACAGGTGGAATACCGGGGCGCAACGCATCTTGCACCTGTGGGTAGCCTGGTAGTGCTCCAGCCAGGGGAAGTCCACAGTAATCGAGCAGCCAGCGAAGAGGGCTGGAGCTTCAGGGTGTTCTACCCAAGCAATCATTTAATTCAGGAGATTTGCGACCGCAGAACCAGTGACCCAGTTCCCTATTTTGCTAATCCGGTGATTCACGATCCACTGCTGTTTCAGCGGATGTTGCAGTTCCACCAGATTCTACAGGGAACTGAAACGTTGAACTTATTGGAGAAGGAATCCTTACTGGTGACAATTTTGCAACACCTGATTGCTCAATACGCAGAACCAGGAGTGAATACACAACTGCATCGAGAGAATCAACTGGTTCGTCACATGCGCGACTACCTGAATGCACACTTCTCCCGCAACCCGTCTCTTCAGGAATTAGCCCAACTGACGGGCCGCAGCCCGTTCTATCTGACGCGGCTGTTTTGCAACTACGTCGGACTTCCGCCCCACGCCTACCTGACGCAGGTGCGAATTGCCCGCGCCAAAAGCCTGCTGCGGCAACAGTGGGCGATCGCCGAAGTTGCAGCCGAAACTGGATTCACCGACCAGAGCCACTTTACGAAGACCTTTAAGGCGATCGTCGGTGTGACCCCAGGGAGCTATCGCAGCAGCACAGCCGCCTGATGTAGGACAGGGGGTGTGGGGGCGG
>JBIKWV010000242.1:0-6583 GCA_044356135.1 Elainellaceae cyanobacterium | reverse complement strand
AATCAATGGACTGTATAATTATGGGGCTTGCAATAAAATAAAATCCCAGTTTTTGCTTGGCGCGGCTTCGCCGCGCCAAGCTAAAACTGGGATTTTAATAAACAGCAGATCCCTAAGGCGGACAAAATACCCACCCCAGAGAAAGCGCTACCTTGTCCAACCGAGAATATCTGCAATTTGGTGCCAGACCGTGATTGGGTCAAAGGGCTTGGTGATAACGCCAGCAATATTCAGATCAACAAACCGCTGTTGATCGCCCGGTAACACTTTTGCGGTCAACACGATGACTGGAATTTGCCGGGTCTCAGGGTCTGCTTGCAGCAATTCACACACCTGAAATCCATCCATATCTGGCATCGAGACATCCAGCAGAATCACATCGAAATCTGCAGTTCCCTTCAGAATCTGTAATCCTTCTGTTCCCGAAGAGACGGCGATCGCCCTCCAGCCTGCAAACTCCTCCACTGATGCCTGCACAACATCACGGATGTCGTCATCGTCGTCAATAATCAAAACTCGTTTCGTCATCATATTTCTGTCTGCTTTAACGGCAGCGTGAAATAGAAGGTACTCCCTTCCCCTAAGCGGCTCTCTACCCAGATTTGGCCGCCGTGCTGCTGCACGATGTTCCGACAGATGGCCAGACCCAGTCCGGTACCTCCTTTGCGGCGAGAATCTGAAGCATCAACCTGCTGAAATTGTTCAAAGATCAGTTCCAGCTTGTCTTCGGGGATGCCGCGTCCGTGATCGATGATGGAGAAGCGGAGGGAGGGGATGGGTGGATGGGTGGATGGGTGGATGGGTGGATGGGCATCGGCAGGAATGATCAGCGCTTCCGCCGAAGTACGAACAGCGGATGGGTGGGTGTCAGAAGGATGGGGGAGGAGATCGGCTTTGAGCCAGACGGTGCTGCCGGGGGAGGAGAATTTGATGGCGTTGCTGAGCAGGTTTGTGAGGGCCTGGATGATGGCATCGGGGGAGGCCCAGACAGTGATGGGAAGGGTGGTTACAGAGAGCGTGACGTTTGACTGGTCGGCGATCGCCTGCACGCCATCTATGGCCTGCTGCATCAGGTCGGCCACCTGGCACGGCTGCATCACCAGTTTGACTTTGCCCGATTCCAGGCGTTCTAAGTCCAGAATATCGTTGACCAGGCGCACCAGGCGATCGCTGTTGTTCTTGGCGATATTTAGCATGTGGCTGGCTTTTTCCGGTCGGTCATTGTAAACGCCGGAGCAAAGGATGCCCAGGGCACCACGAATAGACGTGAGGGGGGTGCGGAGTTCGTGGCTGATGGTCGAGATGAATTCGTTTTTCATCCGTTCGACTTTGCGGCGATCGCGAATGTCCTGGACATGGCCAATTATGTAAGCGGGGTGTCCTTCCTGGTCTCGAATCAGAGCGGTATTGAGCAGGACAGGAACAATCTGGCCGTGTTTGGTAATATAGCGTTTCTCCATCTGAAACGTTTGGAGTTCACCGGAGATCATCTGCTGAAAACCGGACTGGTCTTTCTCAACGTCCCCCGGATGAGTAATGTCTCGAAAGTTAAGTTGCAATAGTTCGGCTTCAGTGTACTCCAGCAGATTGCAGTAGCAGGTATTGACTCTGACAAACTGGCCTGCGGGAGACACCAGAGACATACCAATCGGCGCATCATCAAAGGCTCGCCGGAATTCTTCCTCACTGGCTCGCAGCGCAGCCTCCGTCTGTTTCAGGTCAGTGATATCCACCTCGACCCCATCCCAGACAGTGCGGCCATCTTCGAGACGACGGGGGGATGAGCGAATGGCAGACCAGCGAACACTGCCGTCCGGCTTGCGGCTACGCATTTGCAGTTCGATCGGCGTCAGGTTCTGGAGAGACTCTCTGGCAATCTGGTCGGCGCGGCCCAGGTCTTCCTCAAAGCCAACGGTACGAGTAATGGTTGAATCTTTCAGGACTGCTTCGGGCTTCAGACCCAGCAGTTTCTCAATCCCAGCACTGACATAGGAGTAGTAAAACCCTTTGGCAGGATCATACATACGCTGATAGATGAACCCTTTGGGCAGGTTGTCCCCGATCGCTCGCAGCATCGCCTCCCGTTCCTGCAAAGCCTGTTCCGTTTGCTTCCGCTCGGTAATGTCCAGGGATGTCCCAATTAGCTTGACAAGGTTTCTCTGGGTGTCAAACATGGGTTCTGCACGGGTCTCTAAATAGCGGATTGACCCATCTGGAAGCGTGATGCGCAAATCCAGACTGTGGGAAACTCCTTTCATAGATGCTTTCTCGGCAGCCTTTTGCCAGAGCACACGATCGTGGGGATGCACCCTTTCGAGCAACTCCTCAAACCGAGGCGGGTGCTCATCCGGCTCCAGTCCCCAATGCCGGAAAGTCATCTCCGACCAGGTACGAATTCCGGTGGTCAAATCGTTCTCCCAGTACCCCAGTTGAGCAACCTGCTGGGCCAGTGCCAGACGGGTTTCACTTTGCCGCAGTGCTTCTTCCATGCGTCTGCGCTGGGTCAGGTCTCGAAGTAAGACCAGCACTTCATCCAGGTTGAGCGGGATGACGCGAACCTCCTGCCAGAGGAATTGGCCCTGCACCCAGAGCGAAAATTCATATACCTGCACCTCCCCTGTTTTCAGGGCAATAGCTGCAGCTTCTAACCGCCGCTGGGCATCTTCCAGTGGCAGCACATCGCGGACATTTCTACGGAGGGACAGATTCGGTAGACGTGAAGGAAAGTCCTTGGCCTGCTTGATATCCAGGTAAGTGCCATCCCGGTGCATGCGGATAATCATATCGGGGATGGCGTTGAGAATGGCTCGGTTGAGCGCTTCACTCTGTCTCAGGGCATCCTCCGCCCGTTTGCGCTCGGTGATGTCCAAACAGGTGCCAATCAGTTTGACGATGTCATTCTGCGCATTGAACACCGTTTGACCTCTGCTGACCACATGACGAACCGTGCCATCTGGACGACAAATTCGATGTTCGACTTCGTAAGCACCTGTGTCTGCGATCGCCGTTTGAATCGCTACTTCCAGACGCTCCCGATCCTCTTCTACAACCCGCTCCAGCAGATCATTATAGGAAGAGTTAGCGAGAAACGGATCGAGGCCAAAAATGTGCACCAGTTCCTCTGACGCTGTAATTTCTTCAGTTGCCAGGTCAAACTCCCAACTGCCCAACCGGGCGATCGCCTGGGCCTGGAGCAGGTTTGCTTCACTGGTTCTGAGGGCAGCTTCAGTCTGCTTCAGCTCAGTAATATCGCGTCCCACTGATTGGATTTCGATAATGTTCCCCTGCTCATCAAACGAGACGCGATCGATCCACTGCATCCAGCGAATCTGCCCCTGCACGAGCACCCGATTTTCCATCGTGACGGTCGGATTCGCTTTGCTGGTAGAGCGAATGACTTGCAGTACCTTTTCCTGATCTTCCGGGTAAATCATCGGCAGGAACGGTTGACCCAAAATATCTTCCCGCCGCACACCGTAAAAGTGACAGTAGGTGTCATTGACAAAGATCAGCGTGGTATCCGACAGGGCACGGCAGATGATCTCAGTCTGGTTCTCAACGATCGCACGATAGCGGGCTTCGCTCTCTTGCAGCGCCAGTTCAGTGGCTTTGCGATCGCTGATATCCCGCAGCATCACAATCACGCAGCTCTGCCCCTCCAGCGTCCGCACCTCTGAGGAGATTAACGCTGTTTTTACTGCGCCTGATTTGGTTTGCGATCGCACCTCCAGGTTGCACACGCTGCCCTGCTGCTCCAGCAGCGTGCGATAGCGAGCCAGTTCGTCCGGGTCGTGCCACAGGTTAAGGTCGAGGGGCGTTCGCCCCACCATTTCAGCGTGGGAATAACCAAACAACTCGGCCATGCTGTCATTGACCACCAGCAGGCGACCTTCCGCCAGGGTGGCGATCGCCATCGGGTCGGGGCTGGTGCGAAAAATGGTTGTAAATTTCTCCTCCGATTCTGACATCGACAGAGTCATGCGATCGAAGGACTGTTGCAGTTGCTCCGCCATCTGGTTAAACGTCTGCGACAGATGGTTGATTTCTGCGATCAACGTGTTGGTGGGCAGCCGCTGGTCGAGGTTACCCACCGCCAGTGCTTGACTGACCCGCTCAAGGGCAGCAAAACGCTCGGTGAATTTGTTGGCGGCAAACAGACCCAGCGTCAGCGTTCCCCCCAGCGTCAGCAGACTGAGCAGAATCGTGGTGCGGCTATTGTGCTCGATCGCCTCCATAAAGTGCGATCGGGGAATAGCGTTGAGAATGCGCCAGTTCAGGCCGTAGCGGTCCTGAAAGGGGGTGATCCGCACGTAATACGATTCCCCCCGGTGGCGAAATTCCATCGACTGGGGGTGAGTCGAATTACTCCAGAGCGTGGGGTGATTGCGCAGATAAATTCCCAGCGATCGCGTCAAATCGTTCTGACTTTCATCAATCTTCAGTTGGCGAAACTGGTTGGGCTGCTTGATCTCATCACCCGTGGTATAAGGCTTCTCCTGGGTAGATGTGGCAATCAGACGGCTATCCTGATCGAGAATCAGCACCTGACCCACGCGACTGGCCTCCAGACGATGCAGAAAATCACTCAAATAATCCAATTGAAGATGAACCCCAAAGACGCCCAGTAATTGCCTGGTTTTGCCGTCGTAAACGGGTTGGGACGCATTGAGCGTGAGCGCTGGTGAATTTCCGTAGCGGGTCATGGCGCTCCATCCGGGTTGCCCCGTGGTGACAGCGCGTTGATAAAAGGGGCGATCGCGCCGGACATCCAGCCCATTCACCCCATTCACCCGTTTGCCCCGATTACCCTGACGGTCTAATGAGTAAATCTGGATGAAATCTGGACGGGGAGGATCGGCGACTCCCAGGTAGAGATCCGGGAACCGTTCAATGAATCGAAGGCGGCCTTCAGGACTGACAAATAAAACGGCTGAGACCGATTCAAATTGCTGTAACCGCTGAAACAACGCCGACTCCAGCGCTGGGATATTCTGGAGATCGAGTTGACCTTGATTGACCGTATCCACGTTTAAGCGATTCAGCAGGATCGGTGTTTGTAGATAGGCTTTGAGTTCCTGTGCGACTCGTTCGTTCGTCTGTTCCACCAGTTGATGGCCCAGATCTTCGACAGTGGCCTGTCCGCTCCGGTAAGACAGATAGCCAATCAGTGCTGCAACGCCCACCGTTGATAGGACGAACGGCACCGTTAGCACCCAGCGGATGGAAATCCCGTTGCGCAGGTGGCGAGATCGTGGGGGAGCGATCGACATGCAAAACGTTGAACACGAAGAGGGTGACAGACCGATGCAATGAACCGAAGCGACTTACGAACGGGAGGTGTCAAGGGTGAAGGGGCGAGGCAGCGATCGTCGCAATTCCTCCAGCAATTGAGGTAGCTGATTGGCCATCTGCATTTCCTGCCGCACGTTTGCTTCGAACAGAATTTCGATGGCCTTCGCCACTTCCGCAGCTTCAGGGCAGCCAAAGGTTCCCAGCCCGCCCGCCAGTCTATGGGCCTCGTTGTGAGCCGCTTTCCGCTGCTCCAGGTTGAGGGTGCCGTCCTGTAGCGACTGCCCGGCCGCCTCCAGGGCGGCCAGTCGTTCGACCAGCGATCCGTGAAATCGCTCCGTAATCTGCTGAATCTTCGCCTGCCCCTGCTGTTGTCTGTCCTCCCAGTGCTTCTCAGTCTCCTCAACGGGAGGCGCGTTCAGGCGGTAGCCCAGACCGTACACCGTTTCGATCAGGTCATCCTTCATCCCCGCTGACTTCAATCGCTGTCGCAGATCTTTGATCAGGTTAGTGACCGATCCCTCAACCGGCGTCTCCTCCATCGACCACAGATGATCGATGATCGCACTGCGGTTGAAAATCCGCTGGGGATAGCGCAGAAACAGTTCCAGCAGGGCGTACTCCTTAGGACGAAGGGCGATCGCCTGTTGTTGATAGGTGACTTTAGCCGCTGCCGGATCCAGACACAGCGCTCCCCAGGTCAAGATAGGCGAGGATGGGGTGTTGCCGACCCGCCGCAGCAGTGCCCGCACTCGGGCCAGTAGCTGAGCTGCATCGCTGGATTTGACCAGGTAATCGTCGGCTCCCGCATCCAGTCCGGCGACAATATCCTCCGTCGATTCCTTCTGGGTGAGCATCAGAATCGGGGTCTGGCACCCCTGATGGCGCAGGCGACGGCAGATTTCAAACCCATTCAGGTCAGGCAGCAGTACGTCCAGCAGGATCAGGTCGTAGCTCCACTGGGTGGCCAAATCTAGCCCGGTGACTCCGTCGGCAATTGCATCGACAGCGTAGCGGTGATTGACCAATGTGGCGGCGATCAGCTCACTGCTATGGGGGTCATCCTCAATCAATAGAAGTTTCATAAAGGTCTAACAGACGTCGAAAAGACCTCTGCAAAAAGGATATTTGAATTCAGCTTCTGAACGACTCCATCTTATGAAACTGATGATATCTGATCTCCTGAAGAAACCCAAATTTACTGGACTTTTGACTAAATTGCGCCGATTTTTCCTGAAACGCTGACTGCGTCAGCGTTTCAGGAAAAATCGGCGCTAAAACCAAATATGCCGCG
>JBIKWV010000241.1:0-6587 GCA_044356135.1 Elainellaceae cyanobacterium | reverse complement strand
ATTTGGGTTTTCGGATAGGCTCTTAGAGATGCAGCCCACGTAATGTCACCTGCCTGTTTCTACGGAATGTTAGGAAGGTCTTTCTCAGGGGAACTCTGTAAGTGTTCAGCCGGAGATAAATCGGGTCTCATACGGTTGATGGGTTCGTCGAGTTCGCACTGGCACCATTTACACGGAAGAAATTCGCCATGTATCGTCTGACGAAGTTTACGCTCAGGGAGATGACCGAGTGTGGGGCTGCGCTACGAAAACTGGGCGCGGGTGCGGCCAGCATGGAGGAAGTAGCGAACCGTATGGTGAGCTACTTCTACAACCAATTTCGGGACGAGGAAACGGGAGAAAGTGCATTCGCGCTGGTGCGTCTATTTAAGACGCATGCCTGCGGCGATCTCCCCTTTGACCTCCAGCAGATTGCCAGACAGACCCTGGGAACGGACACTGTTTCACCGGAGATGAAGTGCCTGACCTTACTGGCGACAGCGGGCGATCGCCCCGAGTGGAATTCTCGCACTGCCTCGACCGGGCATCAGGCAATCCCGTTGCCGAGTGAGGAGATGGTGACCCAGGCTCCCATGATCTCACAGTTGATCTACCAATTAGGGCTGACCATCAGCAACATTCTCGCCCCCGACCCAGAATTGCTGATGAACTTACAGGAGCGCACCTACAACGTTTTTCATATCCCGCAGGCCCAGGGAAGCCCTTATATTCCAGCGCAGGATGTGTTTGTCCGTCCGTTCCAGATCCAGTCTGTTCTGGGATTTGGCGGCATGTTGCCGTCGGGTAATCTGGTGGCCATCATTCTGTTTTCTAAACTGCCGATTCAGCGCGAAACTGCGGAATTGTTCAAGCCACTGTCTCTGAATGCCAGAATGGCGGTTCTCCCGTTTGACCAGAACACAATCTTTACGACTACAACCGTTTGATGACCCAACTTGCATCATATGAGGACAGCCTCCATGCCAGCGAGGTAGAGCAACTCAGGGCACAGGTGGAGGCTCTGGAACAACTGCTTGAGGTCTACGAGCAGGAAACCATCGATAAATCCAACAAATTGGAGCAGACCCTGGCGGATCTGCATCTCCACACCCAGCGGCTCAGCCATGCGGAAACGACCCTGGCAACCCTGCGATCGATGTTGAATAGCATGGGTGACCCGGTGATTGTGGTCGATCAGCAGGGACAGGTTCTATTTCACAACTCCTTTGCTGAGAGTCTTTTGGGCATTCGTACCGACTGCCCATCGATTCAGAGTTGGGCCAGCACCTGGAATGTGTATGACCTGGATCTGATGACCCCTTATCCGCTTGAAGGCTTTCCGCTGCTGCGATCGATGCAGGGGGAAAATGTGGATGCGATCGAAATCTTTGTGCGTCTCCCTGAATCAGCAGAGGGACACTGGTTTAGTGTAATGGCGCGGGCGCTCTGCAATGAGGAAGGCGGTATTCAGGGAGGAATTGCGGTTTTCCACAACATTACCAGTCTGAAACAGACCGAGTTTGCCCTGCGACAATCGGAGACCCACTCGAGAGAACAGGCGCAGCAGCTTCAACAGGCGCTGCACGACCTGCAGAAGGTGCAAACCCAGCTTGTGCAGGCCGAGAAGATGTCGAGCCTGGGGCAACTGGTGGCAGGGATTGCCCATGAGATTAATAACCCGGTTAACTTTATTCATGGCAATCTGGTCTGCGTGCAGAACTATATTCAGGATCTCCTCGAATTTACCAGTCTGCTTCAGACCCAGGTTCTGAACCCTGCGCCAGCCCTTGAAGAAAAAGCTGAAGAGATTGGGCTGGACTTTCTGCTGGAGGATTTGCCCAAGACGCTCACCTCCATGCAGGTAGGAACGGAGCGGATTCGGCAGATTGTGCTGTCTCTTAGAAAATTTTCCCGTCTGGATGAAGCTGCAATTAAAAACATTGACATCCATGAGGGAATTGAAAGTACGCTGATGATTTTGCAGCATCGACTCAAACCAAAATCAGAGCATTCAGGAATTGTTGTCAATCGGGTATATGGTGATTTGCCACTGGTTGAATGCTATTCTGGACAGCTCAATCAGGTATTTATGAATATCCTGACGAATGCGATCGATGCGCTGGAATCTCATCAATCCAGGGATTCTGCTAGAGAGATTACGATTCGCACTTCGGTCACTGATGGGGGATCTGTGGAGATTGCGATCGCCGACAATGGATGCGGTATTCCTGAACAGATTATCAACCGCATCTTTGATCCCTTCTTCACGACAAAATCAATTGGCAAAGGAACCGGGATGGGCCTCTCCATCAGCTATCAGATCATCACAGAAAGCCATCGTGGGAAGCTACAGGTCTTCTCGACACCGGGACAGGGGACAGAATTTGTGATCCAGATTCCTATCCGATCGGAGCAGGTTTCGTAACTTGTCTGATTGAAAACCCATAAAACAGGTGGCGCAGTACTTTGCGCTGCGCCACCTGTTTTATGGGTTTTCATCAATTGCGCCAAGCATCTTTAGACTGTTTTTCTGCGCATCTGTCAGCCCAACCGTATCGATAATGTTCATTCCTTCGTACAGACGTTTAATTTGAAGTGTGCTTATGCAGCTTCTTTTTTGCATATCCCATATCTTCACTGTTTCATCCTCACTTCCAGAAATTAAGATATCCCCCTCTGCACTAAAGGCGATGGATTGCACCCAGTTCGTGTGGCCTGGTAGGGAGGCAATACATTCCCCAGAATCAGTGTCCCAGAGTTTAATCGATTGATCGCTGCTGGCGCTGGCAAGCATTTTTCCATCAAGACTGAAGCGGACGCAGAGAATTTGGCCGCTGTGGCCCTCGTACCGCCGCAGTATTTCTCCTTTGTGCGTGTCCCAGAGGAGGAGGGACTGGTCATCGCCGCTGGCCAGCCAGTGGTGCGTCACCGGATGAAACGCCAGCGAGAAGATCGGCCTTTTTCGTGATTCTCCAGACGTGCGATCGCCCCCCAACATGCGATCGCACTTCCCCGATCTCACTTCCCACAGGCCAATTGTTCCATCCTGGCTGCCGCTGGCCAACCATTGACCGTTTGCGCTGAAGGCAACGGTATACACCCAACTGTCATGCTCCTGGAGCGTCCTGACACACTGTCCGGTACTCAGATCCCACAGTTTCACCGTCTGGTCGCCGCTGGCGCTGGCCAACAGGTTCCCTGCGGGATGGAAGACGGCCTGCCGCACCTGTTTCTGGTGACCGCGCAGAATCCGGGTACAGCGTCCAGTCGCAGGTTCCCACAGGCGCACGGTGTGATCATCGCTACTGCTGGCCAGTAGCGCGCCATCGGGGCTGAAGGCGACCGACCAGACGCGCCCATTATGACCCCGCAATACCTTCTGTTCAGCCCCCGTCTCCCGATTCCAGAGTCTGACGGTGCGGTCTTCGCTCCCGGTTGCCAGCAGCGCTCCATCGGGACTGGCCACCGCTGACCAGATCCAGTTGTGGTGGCCCTGAAACGTGCGGAGGCACTGCCCGGTCTGCACCTCCCAGAAGCGAATCGTCTGGTCATCGCTGCCGCTAGTCAGGGTCTGTCCGTCGGGACTGAAGGCGACTGACCAGACGCGGTTTCCATGCCCCCGCAGCGTCCGCAGCAGCTTCACTGTGCCCACCTCCCAGAGCCGAATTGTGTGGTCATCGCAGGCGATCGCCAGCACTCCACCTGCCGGGTCAAACGCCACCGACCAGACGCGGCTCCCCTGCTCCAGCACCTGGATACACTCCCCTGTCTCACTGTCCCACAGCCGCACGCTCTGGTCGTCGCCGCCGCTGGCCAGCAGTTTGCCTCTGGGATGGAAGGCGATCGCCATCACCCGATTGGTATGGCCCTCCAGTTCCCGAATACAGGCGGCAGAATCAACGCTCCACAGGCGAATCACCTGATCCACGCCACCGCTGGCCAGTCGATCTGCTTTGGGCGCAAAGGCAACGGTGCAAACGCCGCCGCTGTGACCCTCCAGCGTGTGCAGGCAGACTCCCGTCTGGGGATCCCAGAGTTTGATCGTCTGGTCTTCGCTGGCACTGGCGAGAAGGCTATTTTCGGGGTCAGTGGGAGTTGAAAACGCAACGCACCACACCCAGTGATTGTGTTCCTGCAGGGCAAAGGTGCATTCCCCGGTGGCGGTATTCCAGAGGCGAATCGTGCGATCTTCGCCGCAGCTCGCCAGCGTTTGGCCATCGGGACTGAAGGCGATCGTCCACACCCAGGAGGGATTTTCGGCCCCGCTGAACAACTGCCGACCGTCGGCCACACTCCACCAGCGCACCTGCCCCTGGGCATCGCTGGCGGCGAGGAGTTTGCCGTTGGGGCTGAAGCACACGGAAAGAATACTGCCCAGGGTTTGGGCGAACACGGTTTTGGCGAGATTGGCGCTGGAAAAATCGACGTTGTGCAGGGGGGTGTCCTGGAGGTACGCCTGCCAGATAGCGAGGTTGGAGAAGTCCTGCCCCTCCAGTGGAACCCCCAGATAGCGCAGCAGGTTGATCAGGTTGCCGCCGCCGTAGCCGGGGGCGCTGGAAAATTGCTGTTGCAGGGTTTGGATGAGTTCGGTGAGATGGTGGGCGATATCCTGTTTGGATTTGAATACCATCTGGAGGCGATCGCCCACTGCTCCCAGAATGATCCTCGTCTGGCTCTCCCGCACATGATCTTTTGCCTGTGCTTTGATCATCGAGAATCTCATTAGCCAGTTCATTTCATGGTTGGCAATCTCATCAGCAAAACCGTCAATCAACTCCTGCGTCAGATATTCCATGACGACAGGCTGCTGCGTGTAGGTAAGCGCTCTTTTTTCAATCAGCGATCGCCTCCCCAATGAACTCAGCGCTTCCAGCAGCTCCGACTTTGGCACAACAGGAATCACGTCTTCCTGGAGGTCATTGAGGCTGATGGGTTCACGGGCGATCGCCAGCCACAGCATGACGCTCCGCTCCAGGGCCGTCAGTCGGCCCAACTGTTGATCTAACAGTGCCCGTACATCATCAAAAACTGCCGTTCCCTGTTCCAGAAATTCATGAATGTCCCCGTCAAACAGCTCCTGAATCGTATTCGCCACCATCTTCAGTGCCAGGGGATTTCCGGCATAGCGATCGATGAGTGCGTTCCGGTCTGCCTCGCTTCCAGTCAAATTCCCCTTGGCCTGCAACACGGCCTGTCCCGGCGTGCCCACCAATCCGGGTAGGGGCAGGGTTCTTACAGGTAAACTCTCCCCCTCCAGCGGCACCAGTTCCTTTGGTTTCTCACGGCTGGTCAACACCACACAGCTCGTCATGCGTGTTTCCCCAATGCGCCGCCACAACAGGCCGTACCCCTCATAGCCGGGACGGGGCGACCCGGCGTGTTTACCCTCCTGGAGAATGGTTTCAAGGTTGTCCAGCACCACCAGGCTACGGGTGGTTTGCAGGTAGTGAACCAGTCGCTGAATTCGGCCTTCGATGGTGGGCGGTAGCTGGGACTCGGGTTCTCGCTCCTGTGAAAGAAAGCGAATCAGGTCGGCAAATAATGTTTCGGGCGGAGGAGCGTTGCGCAGCGATCGCCAGATGATGAACTCGAAGGGGGAGGTGGATGGGTGGATGGGTGGATGGGTGGATGGGCGTTGCGGTGAGCGATGATCCGAACCGTGGATGGGTGGATGGGTGGATGGGTGGATGGGTGGATGGGTGCTTTTCGTCATCCCATCATCACGCTCTCCCGTCATCCCGTCGTCTTCCTCCGCCAGCAGCTCCGCCAGCTTGACCGACAGCGACGTTTTACCAATTCCGCCCATGCCCAGCAGCAGAATCAGCCGACACTGATCCTGTACAATCCAGTGGCTCAGGGTATCGAGTTCCTGTGTCCGTCCAAAGAAGGTGGTGACATCGATCGCCTCGCCCCAGTCAATACGGGGTAAAGGAGAACTGCTGAAGCTGTTACTGGAGAAGGATATTGAACTGGGTTCAAACTCCGTCGTCGGAGGAATCGTGACGAATGAGTCGCCTGTTTCGGCAACGGTTTCTGCTTCTGGGGAGATCAGATCGACGGAGGGAGGCGTGACGAGAATCATGGGGGGATCGCTATCTGAAGAGCGATTGGTCGGTAATGTCCCTAACGTGCGATCGCCCACTTCGGCAACACGGCTCTGCTGTCGCCGCATCACGGCCTGGAGGTTATTTTTCGTCACTTTTTCTCCGATCGCCTGCGACAAAAACTGCCACAGCTTTGACCCGACATCCTTGACATAGCCCGTGTCGTAGCTGGTGTCTTCGGCGATCTCGGCGTAGGTGCGCCCCTCCCAGCATTGCCGAAAAATTAACTCCTGGAGGTCGGTCAATCCCTGCTGTGTGGGATGGTTTGCCAGGAGCTTATCTAGAATTGTCAGCGCTTCATCTGGAGTCATAGCAGAATGCTATCACTCGGCAACTAAAGCGTTCCAGTCAAGCTGGGCTAATTCTTTTGTGGGGCGGGCATCCTGCCCGCTCGCATTCTGGCGGGCAAGATGCCCGCCCCACAAGAACAACCAGGGATTAGGGGCTTGCCATAAAATAAAATCCCAGTAAAACCCCAGTTTTCGCTTGTCGCGGCTCAGCCGC
>JBIKWV010000240.1:0-6615 GCA_044356135.1 Elainellaceae cyanobacterium | reverse complement strand
CCGTCGCTGCCTTTCCATTTCAGAAAAATCTACCCGTCCTGCTAAATGAAAGAGACCAACCGGGCATACTAGCCACAGTAGCAGTTGTTTCGCTGACCTGGCTGAGGCTGACTGCATATCCTGTACAGCCTTTTCCAGGCTGATAAGGTATAGATTTCGGGGTGCAGGGGCTTCGACGTGAGCGCTCAGCCGAACGTTGGAACTCCTGCGTGGGGACACCGCCCCCACACCCCCGTACTTCACCAGCGTGAAAAACGCTGTATTCGCTATTATTTTGGGGACTTTGAGGACGCTGGCGCATGGCTCTTGAGAACTTACAACCCGCGAATGCTCGTGATGTGAACGTTTACGCTCCCTACTACCAGGGGCGAAAACGAAATGCCCTACCTCTGGCCATCACCCTCTACCAGCGTGGCAGTCTGGAGGGTTCCCGAAAAATTGAGGGCGGTGAAAGTATTCCCTTTGTTGCCAGTTGGAACGTCTCGTCTCTGCCCGCTGACTTGACCCGTTGCCGAATGCAGTTCGACGGCAATGCTGAACTGAGCTACGAATTGACGCTGGCGAACTTTGAATTCGTCGATTTCCTGATCGAGGTCATTTTTACCTTTAAAGGGACTCGTCTGGTTGACTTCTCTCAGGGTTTCTACCGCAAGCTTCTGCGACTGGAAGATTAAAGCCTGAAATCTAGGTGGTTCTAAGGTTGTCCCACTCCAATACGATCGCGCTTACTGGTGTCAACTGACACCTTAGCTGATCGAGGGAGGATATCTATGGTAACTGACGCGGCTGGAAACAGCTTGAGACAGGCCAGGCACCTTACCATGAGCGCCGCTCCGATAACATTGTCTGATTTTGTGGGCGGCGGCGATCAGGACTTCTACCGATTTCAACTTTCAAGACGCAGTAGTTTTAACTTCAACATGACCTCCGCTGGAGGCAATGCTGACGTCGAACTGATCCAGGATCGCAACGGCAATGGTCGGGTTGATCCCGGAGAAATCGTTGCCAGTTCCAGGGCGATCGCTGGTCGGGCTGACGCCATCCGTATTGTTGGTTTAGGCCCTGGAACCTATTCGCTGCGAATTTTTCCCAAAGGTCCCGGCACCATTAGCTATCGCCTGACCGCTTCTGCCGCCCTGACCCCCGCCGCTGATTTTGCCTATCGAGTTGTGGAGTTGACCAACGACTTCCGGCGTCAGAATGGTCTGCTGCCCCTTGCAGTAAATACTCAGATCCGGAATGCTGCTCAACTCTATAGCCAGACGATGGCCCAGCAGGATTTCTTTGATCATGTTGGCAGGGATGGTTCGCTGCCGTGGGTGAGAATGCAGCGCGCGGGCTATAACTATGTCGCAGCCGCAGAAAACCTGGCCGCCGGACACCTGACGCCTGCTGCCGTTGTGCAGGGATGGATAGATAGTCCGGGGCACCGACGGAACCTGTTGAATCCCAATCTTCGCGAAATCGGAGTGGGTTACTTCTATCTACCGAATGACAGTGGTTCGAAGGTTTATCAACGGTATTGGACTCAGAAGCTGGGATCACCCGCTTAGTGTTTATCCGAAAACCGAAACCCGCATTCTGGTAGGGGCGACGCTGTAGTGTCGTGCCTGCCAGGATGCGGGTTTCGGATAGATTTTTAGATATTGGATCGACGATCCTCAGGGATTTATGAGAAACGCGCGGCTTAGCCGCACGTTTCTCATAAATTACCTCTCTCAAAAAATATCTCAGATGGGGGTAGGATGGACGCATGAGTATCCCATTTATTGTGATTGAGGGCCAGGAGATTTCTCTGGCGAAGGCGTGTCAGTATCTCCAGGGCGCTGGCAAACTGGATGGCTTTATTGGTGAAGTGCTACGGCAACACATTGTAGAGCAGGCGATCGCCACCCGTGAGGATCTGGCAGTACCACCGGAAATGGTGCAGCAGGCGGTCACAGAATTTCGGATTCAGGGACAGTTGACTGCCCCAGAGCAGTTCCAGGAATGGCTAGCCAGCCAGAACATAGATGATGAGAGCTTTCGGCAGCGGGTTACTCTCGACCTGAAGTTTAATCAATTGCGTGACGTGGTGACCGCTCCCCGGCTTCAGGAGTATTTTATTGAGCGCAAGCTGTTTCTGGATCGGGTGGTACTGTCACGCATTGCTGTACTGGAGAAAGATCTGGCGGAAGAGTTACGACAGCAAATCGAAGAGGGAGCACGGTTTGAAGAACTGGCTCAGGAGTATTCCGTCGCAGACGAGCGGATCTTCAACGGCATGATGGGTCTGATCAGTCGCGGCGAACTGCCCGACGATCTGAGAGCAGCGCTGGATACGGCTGAATCTGGCAGTATGATTGGCCCGATTGAGGTGCAGGACGCCTGGACGCTGTTCCGCGTGGAAAAGGTAATGCCTGCGACGTTGGATGACCCGAAAATCGTCCAGGCTCTACAAACGGAGATCCTTGAACAGTGGGTGCTGGAGCAACTCCAGGGCAAAAATATTGAGGTGAAATTGGGAGACGACATGTGAAGCACATAGCCACCCTGTCCCGTGCCTTTTACAGTAGGGGGATTGCCCTGCGAAAGGTCGGGCTGGTTGTGCTGATCGTCGCGGCTCTTATCCTGAGCGGATGTCAACCCGTAGTTCAAACTGCTCCAGGGGTTACCCGTCTCACCCTGTGGCAGGGCGTCAATCCACCGCCGAACCGGGATGTCTTGCAGGCGCTGGTGGACAAATTTAACCAGACGCACCCCAGCATTCAGGTTGACTCGCTCTATGTCGGACAGTCTGACCAGCAGATGCCCAAGATTCTCGCCGCAATCGTGGGCAATGCAGCTCCCGATATGCTCTGGTTTGCCCCCATGATCACCGGGCAACTGGTGGAGCTGGAAGCGCTGCGATCGCTCGAAGACTGGTTCTCAGCCTTGCCCATCAAAGACCAGGTCGATCCGGCACTACGGGAGTCGATGCAGTTCGAAGGACACCTCTGGTCGATTCCTTTTGCCACAAATAATGTGGGTATTTTTTACCGCCCCAGTCTGTTTCAGACGGCAGGTATCACTGAACTTCCGCGTACCTGGGCACAGCTCCGAGATACAGCCCAAAAGCTAACCATTCCTGAGAAAGGGCAGCGGGGTATGCTGTTGCCGTTGGGGAAAGGCGAGTGGACTGTATTTACCTGGCTTCCCTTTATGTGGAGTGGGGGCGGTGAACTTGTGGCGGATGGCAGCACCAGCACTCGAGAGCAAGCCATTGCTGGCCCAGCATCTGGAGAAAGGGAGGGTTCCGAGAGCAGACCCCAGGGTGATGACCGCCCACAGGTTCAAATGAATAATCCAGGTGCGATCGCCGCTCTAAACCTCTGGCAGTCCCTCATCCAGGACGGCTCTGTCACCCTTTCACAACCGGAACGAGGCTACGAACTGGATGGTTTCCTGGCGGGTAAGGTGGCCATGCAGCTCACAGGTCCCTGGACACTGGGACAGTTGGCAGAAACCAGGGTTGACTTTGGGGTAATGCCGATTCCAGAAGACACCCGAAGAGCCACCAGCACCGGTGGAGAAAATCTGTTCATTCTGAAATCGACTCCAGAGCGAGAAAAAGCGGCGCTGGTGTTTGCAGAGTATGTATTGAGCGAAGAATTTCAGACCGAGTGGGCAATTAAAACAGGCTACCTGCCTGTCAATACTCAATCCCGTCAGAGTCCTGCCTACCTCGACTTTGTGCGCCAGCAGCCCGCAGTCGAGGTCTTTCTGGCGCAGGCGCAGTACGGGCGATCGCGCCCCATTTTTCCGGGGTACAATCGGATTTCTGAGAGTTTAGGTAGGGCGATCGAGGCAGTTCTCCTGGGTGAGGCCACTCCGGAGGAGGCTCTGAGTACAGCTCAACGGCGCATTGATCTGGTATTTAATCGCTAGATCAATGGCGCGGGGCGAAGAACCGCGCCATTGATCTAGAAGCGTTGCTTAATTCAGGGATGAATTTTTGTAGAGAGCCGCGCTTAGCGCGGCTCTCTACAAAAATTCATCCTCCCAATCAGCAATGCCGATCTAGATTTCTGAGGCGAGCAGTCGCGAAATCTCTGCATGCATCAGGGCGATATCCGGGTCGCGCTGGATGGCATGGAAGTAGCGCTTCTGTGGGCTGGTGCCTGCATCGTCAGGGTCGAGGAGCGATCGCGTCTGCTCCAGCAGTTCGGTCACCTGGGTTAGAATGACTGGCTCCTTAGCGTGAAGAACATCATCCATCCGCACAATCAACTGAGACATCGGGCGCAGCCAGCTAAACCACTCATGCTCGGTCACTAGCTGGAAGAACTCGTTGGGCGATCGCACCCGTCCATGAAATTGCTCGTAAACAGTGCGTTCGGAAAACAGCAAGGCTTTATGCAACTTCAATAGCGAGAGGCGTACTTCACGTAACCGCTGTAGTGTGTTTTGTAGAAGTGTGTCGGGGGAGGACATGGAAACCAGATAAGAACGATCACTCCTTTCATCTTGTCATAGGGCGATCGCAAATGAATGGGAGGGGCTACCACCAGTCAGGTGTGGACTCCCGCAACGGATTGTAACAGGAAAGTTTTCTACACTCAGCTTAGTGCCTATCCAAAATTTGGGTTTTCGGTTTGCAAATATAGCGGTTCCCACTCCTATGGGGTACAGAGGGGGTGTGGGGGCGGTGCCCCCACGCAGGGGTTTCACCCCTGCACCCCGCACCTCACCCGAGTGAGAACCGCTATAGGTTCTTGGCAACTTGCCATAAAATCAAATCCCAGTTTTCTTTTGGTGGGGGTTCGCCGCGCCAAAAGAAAACTGGGATTTGATGTTGTTGCAAACTCCTACTTGACGCTAGAACTGGCTTTTTGTCGCAACAGGCGCAAGTTTGAGCCGTAGAAATCCTGACTGATTTCAGTTTGATAGTGCGCTTTGACAAAGCCCTCAATAATCTCATAGCTTTCACGATAGATCGGGCTGTTCTTCAGCCACTTGTCGTCCATCAACAGCCAGACCACTTCTCGTCTGGGCAACTTAGACAGCGCTACAATCAGATCTTCCTCTTTTTTAATCACCAGATCTTGCCAGTTAAATTCTTCAAAACTCTCAGGCTTTGGCAAAGCGACCAGTTGATTGGAACCTTGATAGTAGTGCCGAAAGGTCATTTCAACTTCTGGATTAAAGACCAGAATCGGTTGCCCTGGAGCTTCATGACGATTGATGAAAGACGCCACCCTTGCATAATCTCCAGTTTTGGCAAGAGGTGTATAGCTGTTAACCAGGGTTATTCCATAGATACCAAACAGTAAAACTGAGAAGAGGCACAGGACTTGAAATCGCGTCCTTCCGGGAATTAACGATAGTGCTGCAAACATCGACAGGACTGCCGGAAGGAACAGCACCATGTTATGCCGGGGATGAAACAACATTGGTAAAAATGTGAACGCGATCAGGTAAACGACTGAAAGCGCAAGCGTCATGATCCAGACAACGTTGGTATTTGGGTTGATGAACCGACGATAGCGGAACCCAATAAATAACAAACCAAACAGAATTGCAAATCGAATGAAGCGATATAGACTGGAGGACAGGGTATCGATTCTATCGGGAAGAAGATATCTCAAATTGGCCAGGAAAGAATTCTTAATTCCTTCAATGAGGGGATTCCCGGCCTTTCCCACCAGACTTGCCCCACTGTCTTTTACATTATCTTTCACCGAGAGGATCTGGTTGACGAGTGCCATGACCATCGGCACAAATAGGATGGAGACCACTACCATGTCCAACAAAAATGCCTTTACCGCTCTCCATCGACCTGATACCAAAAGTGTAGCTCCCTGGGCAATGATTAGAAATCCTAAAAAGTAGTGGGTATATATAGAGACAGTTGCTACCAGGATATATAACCAGCGTGCTTTTCGCTGCGGTGTTTCACCCCAGTACGCTTCCAGAAATAGCAATATTAAACAGGCTGAAAGCAGGATAGAAAAAGCATAGAGTCGGATCTCAATGGCTGCCCAAATAATGAAGGGGTTGAGGGCAACAGTCGCTGTTAGCCAGCCAGGATGGAGATCCTGAAATAGCTTCTTACTAATCAGAGAAACCAGATAGATGGTTAAAGAAATACTGGCAATTGAAAACAGTCTGGCGAAGAAGATAGAGCCATTGATTGTCCGCCAAAGGGATAACAGCAGGAAGTAAAAGGGGGCCTGCTCTTCGAAGCCAATGGCCTGCTGTATCGCGTATTGCACCCCCCGAGAAGTAGTATCGAGTGTGTAGGCTTCATCAATCCAGATGTTTAGTTTTGCAGCCAGAGGGATGCAAATCAGCATGTTAACCAGAATGCAAAGACCCACGAGCCAGTGGGAGGAGGCATGGGAAACTACGCCAGAACTGCTATCTTCCAAAAATAATCTCTGGACTGGATGCGCACCTGAATTCGCTCTCTTAAACATAAACCACAGCCCGAAAAACGACGCCAAATAACTGCACGACTTGCAGCCAGGAGGAGCATACTGAAAGCCAGTTTTCACCAGGGGTTCTCAATCTGTCTTTCGTTTTGTTTCCTCAGATAACCTTATTTGCCCCAAAGAGATTTCCAGCAATGTAATTATCTGCGTTGTGTGGGCAGTT
>JBIKWV010000239.1:0-6623 GCA_044356135.1 Elainellaceae cyanobacterium | reverse complement strand
CGTTGAGCCACATCAATTTGCAGCGCCTCTCGTTTAGCCAGAAACTGATTCAGGTTTTCGGTGGCGATCTGGAGTTCGCGCTGGATGTCGGTGTACTCCCGTGTAATGCCAGAGAGTTCTTTGACACCGATGTTGAGGGAGCCGATGGATGTGGCGATCGCCTGCTGACGTGCCTCCAGTTCCCGAATGCGGCTGATCACTTCCCGTTCCGCCTGCTGTCCCTCTCGCGCTAATAGCAGCAACAGATTTTGCCGCTGCTCCTGCAAAACTTCCATGTCAGGGCTGGCATCAAGATAGAGGGTGGCAGCCTGCGCGATCTGGCCATCCAGTTGGAGAATTTGGGTGAGCAGTGTCTGATAGCGAGGATTCTCGCTGAGGGCGGAGGAGGCCGCACTTTCGTTGGGCTGAGTGCTGACTTGGCCTTGCAGATCCGCCAGTACAGCCCGCAGTTGCTTGAGCTGGTTGGTCGTCTCAATCTGTTGAGTCGTGAAGGTATTCACCTGCTCCGAAAGCTGGTTCCCCCGGGACTGGGGGTCGATCAGGTCGTGGCGCAACCGAAGTTGTTGGAGTTCCTCCTGGAGCGTTTCTACCCGCTGCCGCAGATCAGGTAATTTCTTCTCCAAGAAACTTAGCCCCCGACGAATATCGCTCTGGCGGGATTGCAGACTGTAATCGAGGTATGCCTTGGACAACAACTCCAGTGTTGTGCGAACCTGAGCCGGGTCTTTTGCCTCGTACTGCACCTGCAAAATTTTTGATTTCTCCCCTACCGTGCCTACGGCCATGTCTCTGAGCAGCTCCTTGAACGTGAGGTCTGGGTAGCGAGCCTGTAGTTTCTCCACCACCGGAGACATCACCCTTGGACTGGTCAGAATCTTGATCAAATCCTGGTTCACGACGGTTTCAGTGCGATTCAGATTGCTCACTGAACCAGGAACCGTCGCTGTGACTTCGGTTTCAGCACTCATTGGCTGTACCAGGAGTTCAAACTCAGATTTGTAGGTGGGAGGATCACTCAGGGTTTTGACCCATGCACCCGCCATCAGGGCGACGGTGACCCCGGCGATCACAGCCCATCGGCGTCGCAGGGTTGAGGCAAGCTGTCTGACATCCAGCCCGCCCTCTGCCTGATCCTCTTCCTGGAGATTCAAGAACGGCAGCGATTGAGCGTATTGTTCAGATTTCATAGTTCACCTGCCTAACCCGATGATTGGAACGTTATTACATCGATAAAAGCGTTGTCACAGCGTTGTCCTTGCTGGTGCAGGGGTGTGGGGTAATGCCCTACGCAGGGGGAAACCCCTGCACCCCTGATTCACGTATCCATCAGCCTGAGAAAGGCTATCCTTGACCTACTGAAAAATTCGAAGGAACTGGAATGGCAGATTGAAAATCGAGAAGATGCCGCTGAGAGGATTGAGAATACTTCCCAGCGTGTCTCCAACGCTAGCCAGTCCAGAGCGATTCACGATGATCACATCGTTGTTTTGCAGCATGGGGTTGTTCTGGTCATTCACCCCGTTTGCAAAGTTGATCGCAATCGAACGGCGTGTAACTGTCCCGTCGGTATTGAGCCGCACCAGATCGACATTGTTCCGGCGTGCCCGATTATTAAACCCACCTGCCGCCAGGATGGCCTGATTCAATGGGGTATTGGGTGGCACTTCAACAACTCCAGCACGGGTCACTTCGCCCACCACATTGACGCGGATTGAGTTCGGCGAGAAGCTGGCGGTTGCCAGTTGAGCGGTTTCAGCAGGCGTCAATCCGACAGCAGTCGGCACAACAATGGTGTCGCCCTCCTGCAAGATCGCATCCTGCCGAAAATCTCCGGTGGTCAGTAAACTCCACAGGTTCACTTCGAACGTCTGTCCACTACCATTGCGGGTGGCTCTACGAATCTGCACCTTACGAATGTCCGCCTGGGGTTTAATCCCACCTGCCACCTGGATGGCTCGTGTGACAGTGGGCGCTCCCCCCCCTGAACTGCCCCCGGTTGCGCCTGCCTCGGCGGTGCGTGCGACGCCACCCGTCACGGTGTAGGGGCCGGGACGAAACACCTCTCCAACCACTGCAATATTCAGGGGTTTGCTGGTATCGCCTGCGATGCTGGAGGAGGCTAGCAGAGGCGCTTCATTCAGGGCGACGGTGGTCTCTGGAATAAAGATCGTGTCGCCATCACGCAGAGTCACATCATGGCGCAAATCCCCAGTGGTCAGGAGCTGCCACAGGTCAACCGGAATCACCTGGTCTGCCCCACCACGTCGGGGGCGACGAATTTGTGCCTGCCGTACATCGGCGCTGCGGGTGATTCCGCCTGCCACCTGAACTAATTGAGTCAGGGTGGGATACTGTGACCCGTTCAGCGGAATGGCATAGGATCCGGGGCGGTTCACTTCCCCGGCAACGCCAATCTGGAGCGGACGACGGCTGAGCAGCGTCAGTGTGACGATGGGCCGCCGCAGGAAACGACCGTAGGTCGTCGAGAGCGCAGCACTGGCCTGTTGCAGGTTCATGCCCTCGACGGAGACATTCCCGACCAGCGGCAAATTCAGGGTTCCGTCTACTAATACTTCCGTCTCACCGCTGTACTGAGGGACACGGAAGATGTCTACACGAATGCGATCGCCCGCCCCCAGAAGATACGCCTCCTCTGTTTGTGCCCGTGGAGCAGGCATCGGTTGCAGACTGGGAGGAGTTGAGGGTTGGGGCAGCGAATTCGACGGAAGGGGCGCGTTTGGTAACGGCGAGGACTGTGCCAGTGAGGGAGGGCACAGACTGGAAACAAGTGCGATAGCGGTCAACCCGGCAATGGGGCGCGATCGCCACTTCGACAGGCTCGGAGCAGAATCTGTCATCGGGGTGCCTCCTGAAAAACTGCGTCACTCGACCCAAGAGACGACGAGCGTTATACCTTCATGCAGGCACTTCCACCCAAAATCCGAGGAAAACCTCAGCAATTTCCCTGAACTTTACAGACTCTTTAGATCGCTTATAGAGAAATTGCAGAGTTTTAAGCTAAAGCGGGAAAGTACGGCGCGCCGCGCCGCACTTTCCCGCCCAAATCATCCCCTCATCTCATTCCCCACCATGATTACCTTCTCTGACCGACGAGACCTCGAACTCGACCAGATTTTACCCATCTACCAGGCCAACGGCTGGTCATCCGCCCAAAAACCACAGCTTCTACATCGGGCGTTGCTTAATTCCCATTCCCTGATTTCTGCCTGGGATGAATCGAGATTGGTAGGGATAGGCAATGCTCTTTCCGACGGCTTTCTGGTGGTCTATTATCCCCATCTGCTGGTACACCCGGACTATCAGGGGCAGGGTATTGGCAGGAGAATTATCGAGATTCTTAAGATGCGCTATACAGACCTGCATATGCATATCCTTGTAGCCGAGAATGAAGCTGTTGACTTCTATAAAAAATGTGGTTTTGCCAGGGCCGGAAAGACGGAGCCAATGTGGATATATGATGGCGGCGATCACTGATGAACTGTCGTGTTGGGTTATTGGTCGTGAACAGGAGTGGCTCGTCTGTACACAGGCAAGGCCCTATCCTCCGTTTGAATCCAGCCAGGAGCAGCGATTCCAAGATTTAATTCATTTGACATTCTCCAGGAGCAAAACAATGGATGCCAGCGAAATTATCAAACGCTACGATGCCGGGGAGCGCAACTTTAGTGGTCTCTCGTTATCAGGCGTCGATCTCAGCGGTGTCCACCTGAGTGGAGCAAACTTCAGTCGAGCTGATCTGGCGGGCGCGAATCTGACTGCGGTGCTTCTCAGTGCTGTCAATCTCAGTGCTGCCAATCTGGAGGGTGCCAACTTGCAGCGGGCCAACCTGTTTGAAGCGGTTCTTAGTAGTGCCAATCTGAACCGGGCCAATCTTAAGGAGGCAAATCTGGCAGAATCTGACCTCAGTGGAGCCAGTTTGCAGGATGCTGATCTCAGCGGTGCTACTCTCAATCTGGCCTCACTCAGTGAAGCGGATCTGCGAGGTGCCATTCTCCACGAAACTCGGCTCTGTGGAGCCAAAATGTGGAAGGCAAACCTCAGCAGTGCCGATCTGCAGGGGGCAGATCTCTGTGATGCCAATCTCTGTGAGACCAACCTGACGGACTCCTGTCTGGAGACCGCTGACCTGAGCGAAGCCTTCCTGACGGGGACGATTATGCCTGACGGTTCAGTCCACGCCTAAATAAGTGGGCGTGGAAAAAGTCGAAACCCCAAAAGCTGTTTCGCCCGCGGCGCGGGCGAAACAGCTTTTGGGGTTTAAAACTTAATTGCGCCTACCTACTTAGAAGAACTTCAGGTACCGCTTCACTTCCCAATCAGAGACGTGATTGTGATACTCCTCCCACTCCTGCTGCTTGAAATCCACGAAGGTGTTGTACATCAATGGCCCCATCACCTCGTAGCTGAGTGGGTCAGCAGCAAAGGCTTCGATCGCCTCCCCCAGCGTCCTCGGTAGCGTCTGAATCCCCTTTTGCTGGAGCTGCATTGGCGTGTAAGTGTACATGTTCTCAGTATGAGGCTCACCTGGATCCAGTTTCTCCCGAATTCCCTCCAACCCTGCCGCCAGCATCATCGCTGCCCCCAGATAGAGGTTCCCGGAGATATCGGCAGCGCGGCACTCCACTCGCCCACCGCCCATCGGAATGCGCAGCATATTGGTGCGGTTGTTGTTGCCGTAGCAGACATAAATCGGTGCCCAGGTGAAGCCTGACATGCTGCCTCTGGCCACCAGTCGTTTGTAGCTGTTGACGGTGGGGGCGATCACTGCACAGATTGCAGGTGCATGACGCAAAACCCCGGCAATAAACTGATAGCCCAGCTTTGAGAGGCCACAGCCACGGGGGTCGTCAATCGTGGCAAAGAAGTTTTCACCGCTGTTGGGGTCGGCCAGTGACATATTGTAATGAGCACCGCTACCCGTTCGATTGGCGAACGGTTTGGGCATGAAGGTGGCAAAGTAACCGTGCTTCTTGGCAATCTCCTTCACCATGAGGCGGAAGAAGGTGAAGCGATCGGCCATTTGCAGCGCATCGGTATAGTTAAAATCTGTCTCAAACTGTCCGTTGCCGTCTTCGTGGTCAAAGGAATACACATCCCAGCCCAGGTCGTTCATCGCCTCCACGATTTCGTTGATCCAGGGGTAGTTGTCCAGCAGTCCCGGTAGGTCGTAGCAGGGTTTGGCCAGGGTGTCGCGATCGCTCACGGGCGCATACTCGCCCTCCGTCTCCTTGAGGATAAAAAACTCCGTTTCAATCCCCAGGTTGAACTTGTAGCCCATCGCCGTCGCCTGAGCCAGCACCCGCTTCAAAATCCCACGGCAGCACGCTTCAAATGGTTCACCTTTGAGATAGAGATCGCTGGCGAACCATACCATCTCTTTATTCCAGGGAAGAATCGTAGCGCTGTTGGGATCGGGCACTGCTGCCACTTCGTCGTCACTTACCTCCTGGGGCACCCCATCCAGCGCCGCCCCTGTAAACAGCTCTGACCCCCGCATCATTTGCTCAAAATGGTTGATCGGCACCGATTTGGCTTTGCACATGCCGTGAATATCGACAAAGCTGGCCAGGGCGTATTTCACGCCGCGCTGTTTTAGTGAGTTTTTTAGGGAAACCAGTTCGGGAGCGGAAAAGTCGTCCATGCTGAGGAGAAAAGATGAAGGTCAGAGGGGGGAGATCGCACTAGAAGACTAGTCTACCCCCGACCGACTGAACAGAACATGTTAGGCTCCATAAAAGGGGCCATCAATCGACTCAAATGCTCAAGGCGATCTTATTTGACTTTAACGGCGTCATTGTTAACGATGAGCCGCTGCACGAAAAGTTGCTTTCTCAAATTCTGGTGGAAGAGAATCTGCGACCCAAACCAGAGGAGTTCTGGGAGGTGTGTGTTGGCAGGAGCGATCGCGCCTGTATCACCGAACTCTTTAGCCGTCGGGGGCGGGTACTCACAGAGCAACAACTGACCGATTTGATCACCCGCAAGTCGGAGTATTACCGGAGGCAACTGGAGGAACTTGAAAAGCTGCCGTCTTACCCCGGCATCGAGGATCTGATTTTTCAGGCGCGATCGGCTCAGCTCAAGCTGGCGGTAGTGAGCGGTGCCGTGCTGTCAGAAATTGAACTGGTGCTGGAGCGGCTGAACCTGAGGCAGCATTTTGTGGCGATTGTCGCTGGCGATCAAATCCCCACCAGTAAGCCCGAACCCGCAGGCTACCTGCTGGCCGTAGAGCGCCTGAATCAGCAGTTTCCAGACCTGAACTTGAAACCTCAGGAGTGTCTGGCCATCGAGGACACCTTCCCTGGCATTGAAGCGGCAAAACGGGCAGGCATAAAAGTTGTAGGTGTCGCCAACACCTACCCTTTCCACATGATGCAGCGCTGCTCAAACTGGGCCGTAGATTATCTCTCCGACCTGGAGCTGGATCGGGTCAAATTAGCATTTACAGGGAAAAGCCTGGTCTAAGTCACTGGAGTTTTGACTATTTCTTCCTGCAATGCCGCGAAACGCTCTCTGAGAGAGCGTTTCGCGGCATATTGTATTTTAGCGCCGATTTTTTGTGAAACGGTGTCTGCGTGGGCGTGTGGGGGAAAATCGGGGCC
>JBIKWV010000238.1:0-6633 GCA_044356135.1 Elainellaceae cyanobacterium | reverse complement strand
CAGCGTCGCGCCTGCCAGAATTTGGGTTTTCGGCTTTCGGATAGGCATTAAGTGGTGCTATGGACAATCACTCAAGACCACAATTGGATATAGCGTTTCTCAGTCTGCTGCAGTACAGATTTTCACGTGAGAGCAGCGCTCCGCACGGCTCTCACGTGAAAATCTGTGGTTTGCCTGAGCGCGGAGCGCTATAACAGCTCTTGTATCAAGCTACTCAACTGCTTGAGCTTAATGGGTTTGCTGAGATAGTAATCAGCTCCAGCTGCTAAACAGCGTTCCTCATCGCCTTTCATTGCTAATGCCGTTAAGGCAATGATAGGGATCTCATGCAACCTTTCCTGTTGACGAATTTTCTTCATCGCTTCTAATCCGTCTACACCGGGCATTTGCACATCCATTAAGATCACATTCGGATGGTGAGAGATCGCCAGATCAATCGCTTCCTGCCCGTTATGGGCGATCAAAAGACGGTATCCTTTTGCTTCTAAATAGCTGGAGAGGGTAGTAACGTTAGCAAGATTATCTTCCGCTATCAAGATTAAAGGTGACTGGGTAGACGTTAGATCACTGGCATCGGGAATGAAAAAATCAACCTTACTGGAGACTGATGAATTCGCTGCGTGAGGAGTGGGTACTGCCTGAGGCCCGTAGGGCAGTAAAACTGTGAAACAACTACCCTCCTCCAGTTTGCTGGTCATCTCAACCTGACCACCGTGGAGTTCAACAATTTGCTTGACCAGCGCAAGTCCCAACCCTGTACCTGTCTGTTGTCGATTGAGAGCACCGTCAATTTGGACAAAGGGGTGAAATAATTTCGGGATGTTTTCAGGGGCAATGCCAATACCCGTATCCGCTATTGCAATGCGAAGATAGGCGGGCTGAACTGTATGTCGCTCCTGGGGGACAAGTGAGACGGTCAGGGTGACCGTTCCTCCTGCTGGTGTGAACTTCACCGCATTGGTTAGCAAATTTAGTAAGACTTGTCTGATCCGGATTTCATCAACGATGATATCTGGCAACCAGGGCTGAATATTGGTTTCTAACTGGATTCGTTTGTTTAGAGCTTGCTGCGCAATGAAGGCAAGACTTGAGGAACACATTTGTTCCACAGCGACATGGCTGTACTCCAGTGTAATTTGACCTGAAGCGATTTTGACGACATCCAAAATATCGTTAATCAGATTCAGCAAATGCTGACCACTGCTTTGAATGATTTCAATATATTGTTTTTGTTTTGGTTTGAGTCTGCCAAAGATTTCCTCCAGGATGACCTCCGACATCCCTAGAATGGCGTTGAGGGGCGTCCGGAGTTCATGGCTCATATTAGCCAGGAATTCATCTTTAAGACGAGTAGCTCGTGCCAACTCCTGATTGGTTACTGCAAGTTGGTAATTGCTTTTAGTGAGTTGCTTTTGGGTTTGTTGGCGTTCTGCCAACTCTTGTTGCAATTGCTCAAACAGGTTGGTTTGCTGAATGGCGATCGCCAACTGATTGGCAATTTGCTGCAACAGTTGCGCTTCAGTTTCATGCCATATGCGTTTTTCAGTGCAGGCATGAATCACCAGAACTCCCCAGAGCTTATGGCTGGTGCAGGGAGAAACCCAACGGTGGTTCTCGTCCGACCTCATTTCCTGCAAAATGGGGGCAACAATTTTCGACTGAATGTGTCCCTCAATCGAATATTCCACCAGGCACCCGGTCCAGCGATCGTCCATGACATCGGGCACAATCCGGGGTTGTCCTTGCCAGTAGTGGTCTAGAACATCTTGAGACCAGACTTCATTATCCCAATGCTTGTCCCGCAGGCAAGGCAACCCATCGGATACCGCCTCCTCCACAATCTGACTTCTGCCATCGGGGTATAACTGAAAGATGATGGCTCGATCGCCCTTAAGGACTTCTGTGACCTGGTGGGTCACAGATGCCAGGATTTCATCTAGATTGAGCGATTGCTGAAGAATCAGTTGCGTGATTTCCCGCAGCAGGGTTTCCCGCTCGGCGTTCTGATGGATGAGCATTTCAGCGGCTTTTCGATCGGTAATATCGCAATTAATACCTACTACACGCACCGGGTTGCCTTCAGCATCGTATGCTGCTTTACAGATGATCTGCACCCATCGCAATTCACCATCCGTCCGCCAGAAACGAACATCCATGTTGAACGAATCTCTATCATGCAAGGCCGTCTCAAACTGAGCCTCTAACCCACCAATGTCATCGGGATGAATGAGGGCGCGCCACTCCTGGTAGGTCACAGCCCGATCCAGGTCTTGCAGTCCGTAAATTTCATACACCCGGTCATCCCAGAGGGCATGATTCACCAAATCCCACTCCCAGATCCCGTAATTCCCGGCTCGCACCGCCAGGGTGAGGCGACTGGTCAGGTCTTGCAGCTCAATTTCAGCCTGTTTGCGATCGGTAATATCCCTGGCTGCAGCATAAATCAAGTCGCCACGGGGAGCTGAACGCCACTCTATCCAGCGATAGGAGTTATCCCAACAGCGATATCGATTGGTGAAACCAATCACATCCTCACCTTGCTCCAACGTTTTCATCGACTGGAGTGTAATCTCCACATCCTCTGGATGCACAAAATCCATAAATTGTGATCCTTCTAAATCGGAGAGCGGATAGCCTAAAACTTTTTCCCACTGATGGTTCAATCGGACAAAATGGCCATCTAAAGTTGCAATACAGAGCAGGTCTAAAGCCAGAGAAAAGAAACGATCAAGTTCAGCGGTCTTTTGTTGGAGTGCAGCCTGTTCTTGTTTGCGATCGGTAATGTTCTGATAGGTGCCAAGAATCCCGATGATATCGCCCGCCAGATTGCGCAGAGGTAATTTGTTGGTTTCCAGCCAGACTTCTGTCCCTTCTTGTCGATGCAGGGTTTCGATAATTCCAAGTTTGGCTTCGCCCGCGTCGATAACGGCGCGATCGTCAGCTCGATAGACTTCCGCTTCGGTACACCCCCAGGGCATATCAAAATCGGTTTTACCCACCAACTCTGAGGCAGAACTGAGCGCCGCATCATTCAGAAAGCGCTGGTTTGCCCCCAGATAGTTGGAAGATCGATCTTTCCAAAATACAGAGAGCGGTACCGTATCCAGCACCGTTTGCAGGAACTGTTGGGATTCTTGCAGCGCCCGCTCGATCACTTTGCGCTTGGAGATGTCGCGAAAAATCCCCTGCACCAGGGTTTCTCCGTTAAGCTCAATGACGGTCGCGGTAATATCCACAGGCACTGCGGTACCATCTGGCCGTTGAAAGATTTCATCCAGAACCTGGGTTCGTTGTTTTTGGGCTATTTCAGCAAAGGCTTGCCTTGACCTGGGTAACGCTTCAGCCGGATGCAGTTGGGTAAAATGCAGAGTGGTGAGTTCCGCCAGAGGGTAGCCGAACAGAGCTTCTGCTTTCTGGTTTGCTTCCAGGATGTTCCCTTGCAGATCAGCCAACAAGATAGCATCAGCAGCCCCTTCCATCAGTCCCCGATACCGGGCTTCTCGTTCCGCTAGCAGCGTGGTGCGCTGGAGCACTCGTTCTTCTAACTCCGCATTGAGCTGCTCCAGGGCCTGTGCTGTAAGGAGTCGATCGAGTTCAGCCCCGGCTCGGGCGGCGAAAATAGACACCATGGTTTGCGTCCAATCGGGGTCAGCTAAGGGCACATCGTGGAGAATACACAGATTGCCAGTCGGTTCGCCTGCGGCGTTGTGCAAGCGAACACCCAGATAGCTTTCAACTTGTAAGTCAGTAAACAGGGTATTGCCGGGATAAAGGGCTTGAATCCCGGCGGGATGACAGCAACCTCCAGTTTGGAGTGACTGATAACAACAGGGAACTGAATCAAAGGGTAAAAACTGGGGAGGACAAAGTTCACCATCGGCAAAAAATGCCAGGACTTGAAATCCCTCTGAGGTCGCATGGGAAACCGAAACATAGCGGACTCCCAACGCTTCGGCAATATGGCGCACCAGAGCCGGAAAGAAATCTTCACCTGTGAAAGCCGCAGTGCCCTCAATCACCTGACGCAATGAAGCTTCGGCCTGTTCGCGGCGAATTTCGGCTTCTTGCTGTTGGGTAATGTCCTGCACCGTACCCCGTGAGATCAGCGGGGTGCTGTCAGCACTGAAGATGGTCTCACATTGTCCCCGCACATATTTAATGCGACCATCGGGCATTTGCAGGCGATAGACGATGCTAAAAGGCTGGCGATCGCACAGATGCTTATCATATGCTTCATTGAAGGCATCTCGATCTTCGGAAGGCACAAAATTCCAAAAGGTTTCAAAGGTCGGGCAACATGTTTGCGGATCGAGTTCGAAAATGCGAAAAACTTCCTCGCCCCAATAGAGGGTATTTTGCTGGAGATCTTGTTCCCAGTGCCCCAGGTTGGCGATGCGCTGAGCTTCCTGCAACCGTTGGTTAGTTTGTTTTAGAGTGAGTTCGTTTTGATGCCGTTGAATCGCCAGCATGACGATGTGAACCAGATTATCGACGAGTGCAATCTCATCCGCACGGGGCGAACGAACCTCGCGATAGTAGATGGCAAATGTGCCAAGGATCGACTGATCGACAGCAACAATCGGGTTAGACCAGCAAGCCTGTAGGCCAGATGTCAGGGCCAGATCCTTAAAGCCTTGCCACAGAGGATCGTTGGCAACATCTGCCACAATTACCCTTTCCCGACGATGAACAGCGGTGCCACACGAACCACTCCCCTCACCTACCTGGATACCATCCACCTGGCGGCGATAGTGATCCGGCAAGCCAGGGGCGGCTCCGTCCCGCAATTGGTTATTGCTATCCAGGAGTAAGACTGAGCAAATTGCCCCATCGAGCATTCCCTCAACGGTGGTGCAGACATGATTCAGGGTATCGGTCAGGGGATCTTGAGCCGCCACCCTGGCGAGAAGATTGTTCTTGATCTGAAGGAGGGTTTCGGCTTGCTGACGCTCTTGCAATTCAGCCTGCAACTGCTCATGGGTGGCAGCCTGTTGAATGGCGATTGTCAACTGGGTTGCCAGTTTGCGGAGTAAGTCAATTTCATCCGCCTGCCAATCCCGTGCGGTGTGGCTTTCCGAAACATTCAGCAAACCCCACAATTGCTTGCCACAGAAGAGTGGCAGCAGAACCTTAGCGCGAGTTTGCAGGGAAATCAGAAACTCCCGGTGGCAGTTGCTCATCTCCGTGGTGTAGATGTCGGGTACGACTCGAACATACCCTTCGCGGTAGACTTCAGTGATGCGCTGCTGGTAGCATTCATCCCACACCCGGTTGCCCAGTAAAGATCGGGAGGAGTTGGTGGATTCTGCCACAACCACGGTGGAAAGGTCAGGTTCAAACTTCCAGATACCGACGCGATCGCAGTCGAGCGCCTGATGAATTTGCTCAACGGCAGTCTCTAAGATGGTTTGCAGGCTTAGAGAGGAACGAATTTGGGTCGCTAAATGGGCAACAACCTGTTCTCGCTGAAGCAAACCCAATAGATTGGCGGGTTGCCATACTTGCTGAAGGGTTTCATGGGTCACCAACCCTACCAGATCATCCTGGTCGTCCACAATTGGCAAATGTCGAATGTGGTTTTGTTGCAATACATTAATGACAGCATAGAGATCGGTAAAGACTGACTCCCGCAGGGTCAATACCGGGGTGGTCATCACCTGACTCACAGGCATCTCATCCAGTAATGATTGGTTGGTATATAAACGCACTACATCCCGTTCCGTTAAAATACCGATAACTTTTTGGGACTCCACAACAACGACACAGCTTGTACGGGCTTCAAACTGCACCTGGTTTGATTCTTGCGCGGTCGAATCCGCCTCGTGCGATCGCGCCTCACTCATCCGGGCGATTGCCTCTCTTACTGCCATTTCCGGCGAAACGATGATTGGCTCTCGAATGATAGCAGTTGTTAGATCCTTGTGCAGGAAGCCTCTTGTCTCAGTAAGATGTCGCATATTCTTACTTGGCATGTAGTGAGTTGAGCAGTAGAAAAAAGCACTACTTATTACTTCGGTAATTGAATACAGCGTTTTTCACGCTGGTGAGGAGGGGTCGGTGGGGGGCCACGCAGCTTTCGACGGATCGAGTGAGCCTCGCCGAGATCCTGAACGCTCAAGCGTTCGATGGCTCGACCCCTCGGCTTGATCTCGAGCCGAAAGCTGAGCGCTTGCCGAACGTCTGATCTCACACGGCTCGAGTGAGCCTCGCCGAACTCCGAAGTCCGAGGGGTCGAGCCGTCGAAGTTCCTGCACCCCGAAATCCGTCCGTGGTTAGCCTGGAAAAGGCTGTAATCTATAGCGGCTCTCATCCGGCTCCCCTTCTCCCTCAGGTAGAATAGAGGTTGGGGCATGGCAATGCAGATGCCAATCGACCCACCAGGATGGGAAACACAGTACATTCATCAAATTCTATCTTTGCAGCTTCAAGCTTTATAGAACAGAGTCAAAGAATTTACACTTTAGCTTCAAAAAACTAAGTAGGGAGGCACCATTAAGCTTGAAACCCCAAAAGCTGCTCCGCCCTTCGACTTCGTTCAGGGCGGAACAGCTTTTTGGGTTTCGACTTTTTCCACGCCCACTTACTTACTGGACTTTTGACTAAATCGCGCCGATTTTTTCTGAAACGCTGGCA
>JBIKWV010000237.1:0-6663 GCA_044356135.1 Elainellaceae cyanobacterium | reverse complement strand
GGGATGAGGAGGGAGGGGTGATCGCTGCTGGGGAGCAGAGAGAGGAGGAGGGGGCGATCGATGCCCAGCAGGCGGATGGGAAAGTGGGAGGGACGAATGTGCCGAAATTGGCTGGAGGAACGGATCAGAGTGCCAATGGTGAGGCTGCGGCAGTCGCCACCACTGATCAGCCAGAGGTAGTCGGTGCTGAGATGGGGAAAGCGATTGGCATCGTGCCTGATTCTCAGGGGACTGCCGCCAGGGAACCAGTGCTGCACTTTGAACAGATTATCCTCGTGGATATGCTGCACCAGTTCCTTCATGGCCATTTGAGACGGTAGGGCGTTGGCGTCTGACAGAAATCGTGACAGCACATCAAACAGTTCTACCAGACTGGCCTGCTCTTGCAAAATGGGCATCAGGTGCCGCAGCAGGATCACCTCGAAATCATCGGCGGGCAACGCCAACGTCAGCGTTGCGACGTTGCTATCAGCAGTATGCAGAGCGGCTCGTACAGCGCCCGATCGCACCCTTCGCAATAAGTTATCCCAACCCACAACGATTCCTTTACCGAGAACGGCCAGCGTCTGACTCTGGTCACTACCGGAGCCAAATACTCGCACCCGGCCCTGCACGACGCAATGCACCGCCGATGGTAGCTCTCGTGGACGGTGAATGGATTCTCCGGCCTGGAAGGAACAGAGCCGCAGTTTTGCCGCCACCTGACCTCGAACGGTTGCAGGGAGGGCAATAAACGGCCATGCCGCAAAGAAGGTAGACAGATAAGAGTCAATGGGTGCGTTTGCAGAGGTCATTGCACAAATCCTCGGATTACTGCTGGGTGGGAATGCTGTTCTGCTGGAGTTTTTGAGGAGATTGTTGGAGGGTAGACGTGAGGGCGATCGCCCCCGGTGTTGACATTGCGGTGCGGATGTGGGATTGCAGCCAGCGCTGATACAGACGGTTAATAATCAGCGTGCGGGTGGCCTGGGACAGTCGGGCGAGGGTGCGATGTTCTAACCGCAGCAGCCAGATTTCTTCTCCCAGCCGCAGCGGTTCCAGCACCTGCCCGATCGCTGCACTACGAAATCGGGCGGCAACTTCAGCGGGGAGACTGGCGATCGCCACCGGCCCCACCCATCCGCCTGATTCCCGCTCACTTCCCTGGGAATAATGCTGCGCCAGTTGGACAAAATCAGCGGCATCGTCGCGCAAATGAAAATAGAGTTCCTGTGCCAGTGCTGCATCGACGACTCGAATGACGGAATACTCCACCTGGTCCAGTTCGGAGCGGGCACGAAAAAATTCTGATTCGACCTGATTGGCAAAGACGATTTGTTTGAATTTCTCAACCTTCAAATCCCGCAGGATCACCGCATTGAAATACTGCGGTGTGACTTTATGGAAGTCGCACCAGCGTCGGACAAAGGCTTCAAAGTTTTCTGGCAGTGGGTCAGTGGTATTTCCCACCAATCCCCAGAAAACCTCCTGCTGGGACAGGGAAATGGTTTCGATCACCTGATCGACGATCACCTGCCCGATCAGGTCTTCAAACAGTTTGTACTGCACCAGTGCTGAGATCAGTTGTCCGCCATCTAAGAGACGGCCACCAATTTTGAGATTGGCATTCATGGGCAAACTTTTTCCTGTAATGACGATGGAAGATGGGTCTCGTCACTCCTCAATTGATGGAATTGATCGCTTTGACTCTGTCTGGAAACTCACACCAGAATTCAAACCGCTATGACTCTAATGCTCCGGGCGGGCAAGATGCACACCCCACAATGGAGCAACAATTTGTGGTTGCACCACTTCAGTGGTGTCAAAACACTACAGAATCACAGACGACACACAAGGGCCAAATTCTTGTAAGGCTGTGGTAGAAGACAGCATTCTACCTGGATGCTTAATTAGAACTGATTTCGCGGATGAGTTCTAATTAGCGGCAGATTTCTTACGTCAACAGACTAACACTCATCCCCAGTCATTTCAACCCCTTAACTAAAATTCAAGATTTGGTGCTGCGATCGCTCCCTGAGCGGAGTCGAAGGGAGCGATCACCCATTGCAAAATCCACCACGAAAGATTTTAGGCTTTTGGGGTTGGCGATCGCCCTCCTGTGAACTATTCTGTAGAGAGCAAGGACTGGATCGGCTCGTCGCAACACAATTCGCATTACCACACATCAGCCCGCTGCTCGGGTTTCTCGCTTTGTGTGATCGCTTCTTCTATGGGGGAATCGGATCGTCGCAACGCTTTGATGAGATCAGGTGCAGAACACAGGGCCAAGTAAGGGTGCGGTGCCGCCAGTTGTTCGTTCAGGGAAATTTTGAGTATGGTTCGTTCAGGAATTCAGGGCGGAGCAATTGCCTGCTCCGTACTGGTGATTTACGGCTGGGCACAGGCTGCTGCAACGGAGACTCCGACGCAGTGTCAGTCTTCCAGGGCTGCGCCTTCAGGGAAAAATCATGACCGTTGTCATCATTCTGCGATGGTGATCGGAACGCTATCCAGCATTCCCGAAAAGCTGTCGCAGCTTCGGTGGAGCAGCCCTTTCGGTGCTGTACGCAGCCCGGATCGTTCGCTCCCTCTTCCCGGTGACATTGAGACCAATTATCAGCGAATGCTCACCAGGGCACAGTCTCAACGAAAGCAGGGACAACTGGTGGATGCGATCGCCATCGTTGCTGGCATTCCCAGGAACAGCCGCTACTCCGCTGCAGCACAACAGTTGCGGGAGGACTGGTCAGGGGAATTACTGCGGCAGGCTACTCAAACCTATCGGCAGGCCAAAATGGATAGGGCTATTTTGCTACTCAATGCCATTCCAATGGAGAGCGATCGCCATGCCCGCGCAATGGAATTACGACAGCAGTGGAACCGGGAAGGTCAGTTGTTGAGACGAGCGATCGCCGCCAGACAGTCCAGAGATTGGCAGGCATCAATGGATGCGCTGCGATCGCTCCAGGGGACGGCTCTTTTTCAAAGTGCTCCTGTCCAGAGCCTGCTTCAGGAATGTCTGACAAAGCTGTATGAACCAGATGAGCGATTGCTCCAGATTGCGTCTGAGGGGATGCCTGCAATGGGAAGTGTGGCTCCTCCGGAGACGTTGCGTCAATAACCCCTGCCCCACATCGATTACATTGATCAGGGTAAGTTCCCATTAAGCAGCACAAATACCGTAGTTTGGCAGCAAATTGTGAATGACGTAAAAATAATGGGCCTGCAACGCACTGTGGAAGCATTTCCAGTCGCTGGTCAGGAACTCTGGACGGTAGGGGAAGATCTGGTTAGGCGGATCCTTAACACTCTCACTGCCCAGAGCCACGTACTTCCAGGAGCCTTTGCCGTTAGGAATATAATTGACAGTGGCGGAGCCAAAACTGAAATATCCCTCAGCGATGGCCTTCAGCCATTTCTGGTGTCGGTCAATGCCTTTGTTATCCGTGATGGTGGTGAACAGGGAAGCGATCGCCGTTTTATCAACTTCCGGTAGTCCAGAAACATTGGTCTCCGGATCACCCAATAAATATCGTTTCATACTTTTGTACATGCAATCTGCGGCCTCCAGAAAATCCCTGGGATTGTCTCTGGTGATCTTTTCGTTGCGTCCATTGGTGTAACCCCAGCGTAAAAACGGTTTATCAGGATTACTGAGGACGGCTCCGTGTCCCAGTGGTAGTGCTTCACTCACAAAGTAATTTTGCAGACGGTTGATCAAATGGGAATCCGGTTTGCCCTCTCCGTCAACCAGATATCTGGCTTCGTTGATGCGATGATTGACTCCGGCAAACCCCTGATGTGCCCAGGTGTCTGCGTAGACGTGCATGGTGATACCGAGGCGGTGCAGGCCGTAGGGAAGATGGCGATTCAAAATACAGTCTCTAACCATCTCCTGAGCCACGGGACTGTTGGGACGGCAGATCAGCTTCTCAATAAACTTACCATTGGGATCTTCCCCTGCGGGCAGGCCACCATTTCCTGGCAGAAAGTGAAAGGGAATCCAGACGCGATGGTTGGCCAACTCCTCAAAATTGCGATAGTCCAGCATCTTATGGGCAGAACTGATGCGGCTGAAGATCGCGCCGTTGTCAAACGTAATCAGGCCGCTGTTGATGGCGTCATCCACAAACTGAGCGCAGTAGGCAATAATCTCTGCCTCCGGATGCCTGAATCCTGCAAAACGCGCAACGCAATAGGTCGTTCCGTGGTGAAAATCGATTTGCATACTGTCGGTATTAGAAGAAACCAAAGTGGGTAAGACCTTCGAGAATTCCTCCGGCACAGCGGTTCTTCGCCATATAGCGGCGGGGAGAAGGATTGGCCTCGTACCACTGGCGCAGTTCTGACATAGCGTTGCCGACAATAATCCCGTGTTCATCATCCATCTCGAACAGAGCGATATCATTGCCCGAATCGCCACAGGCCACCGTGCGATCGCCCTCAAATCCCCATTGCTGCCTCAGGTAGCGCATCGCCAACCCTTTGTTGGCCTGTCGGGGAATGATATCCAGATCCAGGCTACCGCTGTAGATCAGGTTAAACGCGATACCCTGCTCTGCCAGTGCAGCCTTTAATTGGGGCAGCAGGACGGGGGCAACTTCAGAGGAGAGGAAGTAGCTGAGCTTGAATTCCCCCTGTTCAGTATTGGACTGGGGTTCCAGGTCAGAAAAATGGGCAACCGTGGCCAGGACGCGATCGCGGTTCCATCCCTGATACAGTTTTTCGTACCAGCCTGGATCAGTCTCATTCCCGTTCTCGTAGTAGATGGCCGTGCCAACGCTGGCGACCAGCGCATCGGGGGGCAGCAGTTGCTTTTCTGCACAGAGTTCGCGGTAGAGAAAGAGCGATCGCCCGGTAGAGTACACGATCTTTGTCCCGTGCTGTTCCCGGTGGTGGTGCAGGCAATCGTTAAGGTGAGCCAGCGCAACGTCGTCGCCCACCAGAGTGTTGTCCAGATCGGTGATGAAGAGAAATTGCGTCATGATTGGGGGATTAGACCTTGAAACGCATTTGCACATGGTAGGTCTGATCAAGGTGGCAGTCGTGGTGATCCACCTGATTGGTGTCGGCCAGTTCCAGATTGAAGAAGGCCAGGGTGGGCAGGGTGAAAAAGGGGCCTGCGTGCCAGGTGCCCCGATGTAGCATGATGGCGCGATCGCCCGGAATTTCAAAGGCTCGAATGTCGCTGGGATCGGGCATCGCCTGAGGGGCATCGGGTTCTTTGGGTGGAGCAACGCCTAACAGCCAGGAGTGACCGCCCACGGCAGCAAGACACTGGGTGACTTGCAGGTGCCGGGTGATTTGAGAGAAGGCTGTGCCCCGGTTGTGCAGGTTCATAATGTAGAAGCGGGGTGTGCCCCGTGACAACTCCAGTTGCGCCTCATTTGGCCCAAATACATCGCCATCTTCAGCGACTTCAATTAATGTGCCATAGGGACGAAAATTCTCGGCGGTGATGGGGGTCACGTCTAACTCAACCAGGCGCAGTGCAGCAACAGAGTCCATCGCAGTTGTCCTCAAACAGCAGGGCGAATCTGCTCCTCAGTATACTCAGGCGATCGCCACCTGACTAGCGTTATCAAGGCGACTCTGGAATTTTTGCAGCTTCTGACCTGAGCAAATCAGCACCGAGGAATTGCGCCAGACCCTCTGCCCCCTGCTGCATGATCGCATTGTGGTTCCACTCCAGGAGTGGACGAATCAACAGTGCCAGAAAATCCATCCAGGGCTTGGTTGTTCTGACAATCCAGTAATAGTGAACCAGGGTACCCTCTTCTACAGTGGAAAGTTCCCATTTCCCTGTGCCCTCCACTTCCCCGGTCGCACGTAGTTCCAGTCTATCGGGTGGTTCCACATGGATCATCTCTGATCGAAAGGTGAGCGTATAGGACAATGGCGTTTTCCAGACCATGTGCCAGATGCTTCCAACTCCCAGGTCATTTCCCGGTTGGATCTGTTCAATCTGGTCAACAGACTTCCACCAGCTTGGCAGGTGCTCATAGTCGGCGATCGCTTCCCACACCTTCTCAATCGGTGCCTCCAGTAGCCAGATGGTCAGAAATCGGAACTCCGCCATTGGTTTGCTCCTCATCTGTAAATTACCATCTAGCTTACAGTGCTTCGCGTTGAGATAAAACCAAAGTTTTTGTTGAGAGCTGCGCTCGGCGCAGCTCTCAACAAAAACTTTGGTCCTCATACGCTTGTAAGGGGCTATGTTCCATGTGATGTCTGCTTAAGAAGCCATATTAGAAGTGGTGGGGTGCAAAGCACCCCGCCACTTCTAATATGGCTTCTTAACTTTGAAGATAGTGCTCAGCACCTTTTGCTTTGAGCCAGGTTTTCTATGTCTGATTCGACTGCTCAATGGCTAATTCATCCATCACTTCATCAATGGATTTGTTCAGGAAAATTGCCCGCTCATCAATCGTTCGAATCCACTCCAGGGGAAACCAGTGGGGGTCGTCATCCGGTGAGTTGGACTTTGTGATCTTCACGTATTTACCGTCCTCGACTTTATCCACATTACCAATGTGAACCTCTGATGCACCCGCCAATCCTCCAGGGCCATCGACGTAGACAGGGAGGTGTGGCTTGATCATCGAAACGTCCATAGGGGATCTCTCACTCGTGGGTCATGACAGGGTAATTGCGATCGCCATTCTAATCTGAAAGGCGCGCTTT
>JBIKWV010000236.1:0-6669 GCA_044356135.1 Elainellaceae cyanobacterium | reverse complement strand
TTTGCTCGGATCATTTGTCTTGTCTGATTCGCCCATGACCAGGGCTGAGTTAGCATGGTGAAGAAATTCCCTGAAAGAAAACGATGCGCTGGCGATCGCTCCCCCTTTTGACCTGCATTCTGGGTCTAGTGTTCATGGGCAGTTGTTCTGGCCCCTCTGGGGAGGAACGCAAGTCCTTCACACCCTACGCTCAAGCAACAATCGTACCAGGGACTGGAATGGGCGATCTCCAGTTGGGTAAGACTACGCTGGGGTGGATTAGTGATAAGTTGGGCCAGGGGAAACCCGCTGTGTTAATAGGGGATGAGGCGGCGATCGAACTCACCTATCTGGATGGACAACTGGCGCTTTTATTTCAACTGACTGGCGACTGTCAGTCCGCAACCCGTCCACCAAGAAAACACATCGATCTCAGCAGGGGATTGAAAGCCTTCCTGGAGCAGTATCCTGCCTGCGATGGCTTACCGCTATCCAGCCTTTCTATCAGTACCGGGGATCGCAATCCAACAGACGCTTTTTTCAAAGGCAGCACCGATCAGGGCGTAAGGCTTGGCTCTCCAATTTTTGAGGCGACGAAACACGGAGCATCGCAGAGCAATCCTGGCCACTTTGTCGCAGGTGAGTCAGACACGAACAATCTCGATCGGCTGGAATTTCCGGGCGGCATCTATTTCTATTACCCGGCAGGTGAACAGCCCCTCCCGGAGGAAATCATGTCCGGGCAACCACTGTCGCCAGAGCGGTTGCAGCAGCTCAAGGAATCCGCCAAGGAAGCGGCCAAAGATCCGGGTATTCGACGGATCACTATCTTTGTGCCGAGTTGATTTCGTGGATTACTCTAGCGGAGAGGATGTTTTAGAGAGGAATTCAGGAGCCTCACTATCCACTTACAACGCGCTAAAGGAGCGATTGTTCTTTTCTTGTGTAACTTATGGGTTGGTTACACAAGAAGCTTCCTAGTACTTCCGTGATTGGATTCGCTTGCAAGGCATCATCTACAGTGGTAAGAGGCAATTACCTACATTCTTCATTTACCCCTACTGTTTATCCCAGAGGTGACAGCAGTTGTTCTTAGCGTCGCGTACTAACCTTTCATTGTCCTGCTTCCATAACTGAAGTTCATCCTCCCGGCGCTGCTTCTTTGTAGGGTCAATTGGCCCTAAACCTGTTGATGGATCATAGTCAAAAGATTTCTCAGCACCACGAAACTTCCGCAATCCATCATTAGGCACAATTCCTTTCGACTTCAGCCAGCGCTCGCACTCTATCTGCCAGAGATACTTATGGTCATGGACATCTCCACCGACACAGCGCAAGCAACGAGCCGATAGCTCTAATGAACCCGCAAAAACCTTATCCAACCAGGAATAGCTACTCCGACTCAATAAACGAGTCTCACTACCCCTTCCCCGGAAAAACTCAACCACGAACCATTGCCCGAAATCAAAGATGCAAATTTCTGTTGGATCTGAGCCATCTTCTCGCAAGATTCTTACATTAGCAGTGCTGCTACTGCCTTGAAGCAAATTTGCAGTAGAGGGGGGAAGCAGAATCAGTAGCCGTTCAAAGCGATCGCTATAATTGCTCCAGAAGGCTTTGCGGCTCTTCAACTGTGACTGATAATTCGGCAACCGATCAATCACTCTTTCTACCAACCGCTCAAAATCACGGTAATTGACAGCACCAATCCAGCGTCGAAGGCTGGCTTTAGCCTTTGACGAGAGCTGTTCCCATTGAGTATTGACTTGGTAAGGGCTGTACCGCTCTCTCATCCAATTGACAAGAGATAGATGCTGTCGAGCCTTTGAGTCATCTAAATTCTCTAATACGTAATTAACGGCCTCCAGCCTTGGTACTTCATTCATGGTCTCAAGGCACTGGATCAACCAGTTGGCTTGAGCTGAACTTGGCTTCTGCAAATGAACAAAGACCTGAACCGCTGCTTCTAGAATATATAAGTTTATTGCCAGAAATCTTGGCAGACCAAGGCTTTCAAACAAAGCCGAGGGCAGTAGAAGCTTGTTTAAACAGATCGTTGCCAAACGTTGATAGTCATCCTCAGTCATCCATTGGAGAACTGATAGCCGCTCCCGATCCTCACCTGAAATCAGATTAGCAATCAACCCTATCTTGTTGAGAACTGGGTGGATCAATGCGTCATGTTGGTCGTTGCCATATACGACAGCTACCCCCCAAAAAAGGCGCTGCTTCAGCCACGGCAAATCCAGAGCCAATGTCCAAATGCGTTGAGCAAGACGACGGCAGTCCTCATCAGATCGCTTATTCCAAAAGTCTTGAGCACGTAGGAGATGAACCCACTCTAAAAGAGAGATATTAGCAATAAAATCGTTCTCAATATCTGACACCACCACCTCCAGTGAACGAGGCTGACGCTTGTTTAAGACAAGTGCTGGGGGCATCGGAGGAGGCACAAAATCCTGTGACCCATCGGTCACCAACTGGGTCAGTGCTGTAACCTGAGAATTTGGAAGAGCAGGCAGGGTTAATCGCCAGACAATAGTCATGGGTTAGAGCCTTGGGAAGTCTGATTTGATTGAACGCCCTTGAGCATCTCCTCTAAATCAGGGCGACGAAGCTGAAAGCGGAACATCACTTTGCGATCGCCCGCTCTAACCTGGTCCTGGCGGGCATCTACCTCTCCCCGACCAGCAATCAACACTTTCGTTTCAAATTTTGCCTTAGTTGGAAATTGCAGGTTATTCGAGAAGATGTAATTGGCGACCGAAAGTGACCTTCGCAAACTCAGAGCGCGGTTAAACTCAGGTAAACCTTTGGAGCTAGTGTGTCCCTCAATTACCACATAGGTAATCAGATTCTCAAACCGCTTATCTGAAAAGATTACCCGGCTGTAAACGGGTACGAAGGATCTCAAGAAGGTTTTTCCACGTTCATTGAGGACATCACTACCCTCATCAAAGAGGATTTGGTCTGAGATCGTAATGTCTCCAGTGGTAGGATCAACCTGAACTTGATTGCCCCCCATCTCCTTTCTAATTTCCGCTAAAACTACTAAAGGCAAATCCCTCAATGCCTCTTGATAGCGCCTCAGCTCCTGTAGTTTCTCCTGAAGCTGCACCTGCACAACGATAAACAGCAGAGCAAAAAACATCAACAAACCGGACATCAAATCACTGATAGAAAGCCAGATGTCAGAGTTCTGCTCAGTCTGCGACTCAAGATCTAATTCCGATTCTTGAAACTCATTCATAATGTATGATTACCTTCTACCATCACGTAGTTCTTGAGCAGCCGCAACCAAGTATTCAGCGACACTCATCAAGCCATGAGATGTATTGTTCAACTGAGTAAGTGCGTTAGATGCTGCGTGATCTGCTTCACGAATAGAACCGCTATACATCTCGTTCGCTTGGTTGAGATATGATATCAGCCGTTCACTACCTTCCTGTAGGAGGTGATTCACCTGTTGCTCCATATTGAGGTAGCTCCTCTCGACCCGTTGGACTTCGCCACCCAACGTCCGAGCTAACTCCTGCAACTGAGCGAGCCGCTCACCTGCCGTTAACCCCAAAGTGTTTGCTAAGTTATGAACTACCTCTGAGGTATTACGAATCTGCTGCATACTGGTCGTAATGTTCTCCCGCATGACTTGTGTGTCTTCACGGAACACCTGTTGAAGTTGCCGTGCCACCTCCGCAAATCCCTGACGCTGCTCGTCTAAAAGGCCCGACAAGAGATTATTCTGCTGACTGAAAAAGTCGTTTAAGGCATTTTGGTACTCATGCCGGAAAACCTCCAACTCATCTTGAACAGTTTGGCGTGTATTTTGCAACATCTCGTCAATATGGGTCAGAGTTGAAGTGAGATTGGTTCGGGCACCGTCCATCAAATCTGCTGCCTGCTGCCCAGTCTCCCGTAGAATTCTGGTCTGTTCTGTAAGAGTCTGATCGATGGTGGTCCTCACATCGGCTGCAATCTGTGTCATAACCCCCTGGGTCTCTTGCTGAAATTGCTGCAATGTACCCTGTAAACTACTTGCAAAGTTCTGTAGTTCTTGGAGGGTATCCTGCTGAAACGTTTGAATCGTGTCTACTGCACCAGTCAGGCTTTGAGAAACTTCCCCCAGGGCATCTCGAAACTCTAAAACAGCCTGGGACGCTTCCCTTGTCGTAGCCGCACTTTGAGCTAGTTGCTCAGCAACTGGGTCTATCACTTCTGTACGAAGCTGTTGAACTAAGGTTTGCAGGAGTTCTTGCCTTTGAGCCTCGATCGCTTGCCTCTGAGCTACCAACTCCCTTTGCATAATCTGAAATCCAGGGGTCAATGCAGACCTAACCTGGGTTCCAATCGCTTCTGCACTAAGATCACCCAAGCCGTTAGTCTGGGTAGCGATCGCTTGTAATCCTTGTTGGATCTGTTGAAGTGACGGGTTAATGGCGGCTCCTACTTCGGAACCAATGGCTTGAGGGCTTAACCGACTTAGCCCTCGCATCTGGCCAACAAGCTCTCTCAGTAAATCAGACAGGTTCTGCTCTCCTGCTAAATCTCGATCTGACTTAGCCTCCAGCCTAGATAAAAGATTAGTCGGATTTTCCAGGTAGGCGATAGTCTCCAGCTTTTTCTGTAATTGATTTCGGAAGCGACAGTTTAGGTATTCGCTTGATGGCAGCACAATCATGAGAACCACTGCCCACGCAATCCCAAAGACTGATGTGGAAAAGGCAGTTTGCATACCCGTCAAGAGCTTGGTGCTGCTTTCGATCAGAACAGAGGGGTTATCGATCGCTTCTAAACCTATCCCTTGTAACCCTACAAAAATGCCTAAAAAGGTCCCAAAAATTCCAAGGGCTGTTAGCAGCATCGGGGCAGCATATGCAGCACTTCGAGGCGGTGGTGCAATAAGAACCGATGGCCACTTGAAGAAAACGTACTGGTCTTTAGCTATTCGGGCGTGAAATGCTTGGTTCACAATCTCTCCGCTCACATGGCGAGAGAGCCAGGAGCGGAGTTCAACATCCGGCGCTTTAATAACGGCAGATTTGCCTGATGACTGCGGTGTATTCTTTAATTGATTAATCGCTTTTACTGTTGTCCGACATGTCTCTTTTTTATAGACTTGGCTCGATCTATACTCTAGCCACAAGGAGAAAAAGCCAACCCCAAAAACAAAAAGAGTGTAGAGATTATCGAAGTTAACCTTAAACATTCAGTTTAGCTCCGGCTAAAAGATTGAATTTCATCCATAGAAAGGAGTTTCTCCGCAACACGAACAGGTAAGTGAGCAGCATCTCGTTGCCCTCCTACAGCTTGCCGAAGCCGAATGCCGTACAAAGGCTCCTCACTTGGTGTTTCAGTATCAAGTACGAGATAAGCGTGTTCAGAGGCATAGGCACGCAACAACCGCACTTGAAGATGAGACTTTATATCCCGCAGCGACACGGTAATACCAACGGTGTCCCCCAAAAGCTCCTTGGAAGCTTTCCAGGCTCGATTAACAGCATTGATTTCGTTGACGAGCTGATGCAACGATGGATTAAGAATTTGAGTATGCCGATCATCAACCATATAGTCTGGCTTCAAAGCGATGGGGTCGTTTTGAGGTTAAATGAACCTGTGTATTGGCATGAGGACAATAAGAGACGTAACTTTAAAGTTTTTCAAAGAGAATGAACTTTATCAGAAAAAATAAGTATGAAGATCTTACAAAGTTGGACAGCTTTCTACTAAGCCTAAGGGGCGATCGCAACCTCAGGTTCTGGAGCCATTTCAGCTTTTTTCTACGTTCTTTCAGGGACAAAATCCGCAAAGTTGGCTTTGTGCTCGATCCAAAGAAATAGCTACTTGACAAAGTTTAATTATTCATGTGACAAGAAGCTAGTAACTATCTGGTGTAAAGAGCTTCGTTGCATAAGGTAAAAGTGATACGTTATCTAAACTATGGATCAAAATCTGTATATTTTGATTTGGTGAATTGAGCACTGAAAAGAGATTTTGCCGAAATCCTGAAAGTTTAACCCCAGAGATATCGTGTCTATAAATGATCTCGTCCTCCCCATCCTGCTTTGTAATTTCTAAAAATACAAATCCATCGCTATGAACCACTTTAAGTGAGTTTATGTCCTGTCGAATGCCATCAGGAAATTTTAATTGGAGGATAGGCAGGGCATTATCAGAAGACTTAAACTTTTGCTTCTCCTCTTTAATTGAGCATCCGAAAAGATGAGCGACGAATTCCCCCGATGGAAGTTGTGTATCAAAAATTTCACTGTCAGGGACAAAATCGATACTCTCAACATTTTCAGAAAGATGACGAGTACTGCGACATAGCGATAGAAAAAGAGAGCAGCGTCCTCCAAATCCTTCTTCGAGAGCATCTACTGTCTCCCCACTATACCGATCTATCAAAATTTGCAAGCTTCTTTGGCAGAGTACAGTTTGGTCTTTCTCATCTTTCAACAAGACATGATCACCTACCAATTGACCGAGACGAAAAGCAGGGATAGGAACACTTTCGTACAATTCCTCAAGATCAAACTCTAGCTCCTCAAATTGATAGCTTTTGATGAACTCGTAATAGTAACTTGCTAGGCAAAGCAAACGAACAATAGAGATGCTCCGCGCTAATTCGTCTGAATCATCAACAAGCCCAGCAGCATCCAGGACAGACCATGCTTGCTCTGCCCACCTAAC
>JBIKWV010000235.1:0-6670 GCA_044356135.1 Elainellaceae cyanobacterium | reverse complement strand
CTCAAACGCTGATTCAGTCCGCGTTTCAGAGAAAATCGACGCAATTTAGTCAAAAGTCCAGTTCCCCAGGATCAAGGAGAGCCAGAAGTCATTTAAATAAGTTAACAATTATTGAATTAACTGCTCATTATTTTTGAATTTTTGTTGCCAAGTGCAGTTTTGATGCCTGATTCGCAAAGCTTTGTGAACCAAAATCCGTTTTCTTTACTTTATTTAAAAGTGCAAAGTTGATATTTGCATGGAGCTGTAGTAGCCTGAATGACTATAAAACCTGTGAGGTTTTGAATTGTAAAGAGATTTGCAATTCGGATCATTCAGGTGGGATCAATAAAATATTGACTGGTTTTTGGACACATCTAAGTCAACAATTCATCGATTGATTGATTCAATTGCATGAGTTGCATTGGATGGATGTGGACATCGCAAAAGCATCAGGATCTTAATTAAGACCGATTGATTTTGCTAGCCCTCACCGCCCAATTCCAGTCAATCACTTTGCAAAAAATGACCCCGTCGCGCCTGGCCTGGAAAACCGCTGCGACGGGGAAACTCCCTACTGGGTAAGCAAGGAGCATTCGTTTATGATACAGCACGAGTGCGCGATCGCGCTATCGATCGGCGTATCAATTGCCGCCTTTCTCATTACCAATACGATTGCTTCAACTGTCCTCAAAGCTCGGTTCATTGATGTAGTTCGCTCATCTTTAGAACAATTAGACGCGATGAATGGGCAGTCAGAAATCTCCCTTGAGGTGGAGCGCTGCTCTGCTCGGGGTGAGATTTTCTTGCAGTGCCCCGTGGGGAGTAGAGCGTCTACGGCAGGTCTTGCTGCTGTAACGCTTCAGGTGCCGCTGCGATTTTGCATACCTGTCATCAGGGAGTTTGGATGTTCTGCGGAGCATTCGGACTCCTTTTTTGCGGGAGAGGTTATCGCGGTCGGTTGATTTCTGTACTTATTCCCTTTGGCAAACTGCGTCGTTGCAGACACTAAGGAGAACATTGAATGGCCATTAGTCCTCCGGAGCCAGAGCGAAAGGTGAAGGTGGCGGTCGATAACGATCCGGTTCCCACATCCTTCGAGTTGTGGGGCAAGCCGGGACACTTTGACCGAACCCTCGCTAAAGGTCCCAAAACCACCACCTGGATTTGGAACCTGCACGCCGATGCTCACGACTTTGATAGTCACACCAGCGATTTACAAGACATTTCTCGCAAGATTTTTTCAGCTCACTTCGGGCATCTTGCAGTCATTTTTATCTGGCTGAGCGGCATGTATTTTCATGGCGCGAAGTTCTCAAACTACGAAGCCTGGTTAACCAACCCCATCGGCATCAAACCCAGTGCCCAGGTGGTCTGGCCCATCGTCGGTCAAGAAATTTTGAATGGCGATGTGGGCGGCGGCTTCCGTGGTATTCAAATCACCTCTGGCCTGTTCCAGATGTGGCGCGCGAATGGCATTACGAATAGCTTCGAGCTGTATTGCACTGCCATTGGTGCGCTGGTCATGGCGGGCCTGATGTTGTTTGCCGGGTGGTTCCACTATCACAAAAAGGCTCCCAAACTGGAGTGGTTCCAGAACGTGGAGTCAATGATGAACCACCACCTGGCAGGACTGTTGGGTCTGGGTTGCCTGGGCTACGCCGGACAGCAAATCCATGTTTCGCTACCGATCAATGCCTGCATGGATGCGATCGATGCCGGGAGACCCCTCACGGTGGGTGGCAAACTGATCGACACTGTCGATAAGATCCCCCTGCCCCACGAGTGGATTCTCAACTCCAGTCTCATGACTGACCTCTACCCCAGCTTTGCCAAAGGGGTGGCACCGTTCTTCACACTGGACTGGGCGGCCTATTCCGACTTCCTCACCTTCAAGGGTGGACTCAACCCCGTCACGGGTGGCCTGTGGTTGACCGACACGGCTCACCACCACCTGGCACTGGCGGTGCTGTTTATCATTGCAGGTCACTTCTACCGCACGAACTGGGGCATCGGCCACAGCTTCAAGGAACTGCTGGAGGCACACAAGGGGCCGTTTACAGGTGAAGGCCACAAGGGTATGTACGAGATCTTCACGACCTCCTGGCACTGCCAGTTGTCGTGGAACCTGGCCTGGATGGGGTCGATCTCCATCATTGTGGCGCAGCACATGTACGCTATGCCGCCTTACCCCTACCTGGCGACCGACTACGCCACCCAACTCTCGCTGTTTACCCACCACATGTGGATCGGTGGTTTCCTGATCGTCGGTGCAGCAGCCCACGCAGCGATCTTTATGGTGCGCGACTACGATCCCGCTCAGCATGTGAACAACCTGCTGGATCGGGTGCTGCGTCACCGCGATGCGATTATCTCTCACCTCAACTGGGTGTGTATCTTCCTGGGCTTCCACAGCTTTGGACTGTACATCCACAACGACACGATGCGTGCCTGGGGTCGTCCACAGGATATGTTCTCGGATACAGCGATCCAGCTCCAGCCGGTGTTTGCTCAGTGGGTTCAGAACCTGCACACGCTGGCTCCTGGTGGCACTGCGCCGAATGCGCTGGCTCCCGTTAGCTATGCGTTTGGTGGCGCAACCGTCGCTGTCGGTGGCAAGGTGGCCGTGATGCCGATCGCCCTCGGTACGGCTGATTTCATGGTTCACCACATCCATGCCTTCACGATCCACGTCACCGTGCTGATCCTGCTGAAGGGTGTGCTGTTTGCCCGCAACTCGCGCCTGATTCCCGACAAAGCTAACCTGGGCTTCCGCTTCCCCTGTGACGGTCCCGGTCGTGGTGGCACCTGTCAGGTTTCTGGCTGGGATCACGTGTTCCTGGGTCTGTTCTGGATGTACAACTGTATTTCCGTGGTGATCTTCCACTTCAGTTGGAAGATGCAGTCGGACGTGTGGGGTGCGGTGGCTCCCGATGGCTCCGTCACCCATATCACGAACGGCAACTTTGCCCAGAGTGCGATCACCATTAACGGTTGGCTGCGTGACTTCCTATGGGCACAGGCCACTCAGGTGATCAACTCCTACGGTTCGGCACTGTCGGCCTACGGGCTGCTGTTCCTGGGTGCCCACTTTGTCTGGGCATTCAGCCTCATGTTCCTGTTCAGCGGTCGCGGCTACTGGCAGGAATTGATTGAATCGATCGTCTGGGCACACAACAAGCTGAAGGTGGCTCCCGCCATCCAACCTCGCGCTCTGAGCATCATTCAGGGGCGTGCGGTGGGTGTGGCGCACTACCTCCTGGGCGGCATTGTGACCACCTGGGCTTTCTTCCTGGCACGCATGGGAGCTGTTGGTTAAGGAGAACACTATGGCAACAAAATTCCCAAAGTTTAGCCAGGACCTGGCAGCCGATCCAACCACAAGGCGGATCTGGTATGGGATTGCCACCGCCCACGATTTTGAAAGCCACGATGGCATGACGGAGGAGAATCTTTATCAAAAGATCTTCGCGTCTCACTTTGGCCACCTGGCGATCATTTTCCTGTGGACTTCGGGCAACCTGTTCCACGTCGCATGGCAAGGTAACTTCGAGCAGTGGGTGAAAGACCCGCTAAAAGTGCGTCCCATTGCCCACGCAATCTGGGATCCTCAGTTTGGTAAACCCGCCATTGATGCGTTCACGCAGGCGGGCGCTTCTGGGCCAGTGGATATTTCCTATTCCGGGGTGTATCACTGGTGGTACACGCAGGGGATGCGCACCAATGGCGATCTCTATACCGGGGCCATGTTCCTGCTGCTGCTGGCGGCGGTGATGCTGTTCGCCGGATGGCTGCACCTCCAGCCCAAGTTCCGCCCCTCGCTGGCCTGGTTCAAGAACGCGGAATCGCGCCTGAACCACCACCTGGCGGGTCTGTTTGGGGTCAGCTCTCTGGCCTGGACGGGTCACCTGGTTCACGTCGCCATTCCCGAATCGCGGGGCGTTCACGTCGGCTGGGATAACTTCCTTGCCGTCAAACCGCACCCGGCGGGGTTAGTCCCCTTCTTTACCGGGAACTGGGGCGTTTACGCTCAGAACCCGGATGCGCCCACCCACGTCTTCGGCACCTCCGAAGGTGCAGGCACTGCGATTCTCACCTTCCTGGGTGGGTTCCATCCCCAGTCGGGAGCGCTGTGGCTGACGGATAACGCGCATCATCACCTGGCGATCGCCGTCCTGTTCATCATTGCCGGACACATGTACCGCACCAACTTTGGTATCGGTCACAGCATCAAGGAAATGATGGACTCCAAGACCTTCTTTGGTCGTCCGGTCGAAGGGCCGTTCAACATGCCGCACCAGGGCATCTATGAGACCTACAACAACTCGCTGCACTTCCAGCTTGGTTGGCACCTGGCCTGTCTGGGGGTCATCACCTCTCTGGTGGCGCAGCATATGTATGCGATGCCGCCCTATGCCTTCATCGCCAATGACCACACGACGATGGCGGCACTGTATACCCATCACCAGTACATCGCTGGATTCCTGATGGTGGGTGCCTTTGCCCACGGAGCCATCTTCCTTGTTCGGGACTACGACCCGAAGCAAAACGAAGGCAACGTGCTGGCCCGCATGTTGGACCACAAGGAAGCACTGATTTCCCACCTGAGCTGGGTGTCTCTCTTCCTGGGCTTCCATACGCTGGGTCTATACGTTCACAACGACACCGTTGTTGCTTTCGGTACACCGGAGAAGCAAATTCTGATCGAGCCTGTGTTCGCCCAGTTTGTTCAGGCGGCCTCTGGTAAGGCGCTGTACGGCATGGACACCCTGTTGTCCAATGCGGGCAGTATTGCCACCACCGCATGGCCCAACCACGGCAACGTCTGGCTCCCAGGCTGGCTGGATGCGATTAACTCAGGTACCAACTCGCTGTTTCTGACGATCGGCCCCGGCGATTTCCTGGTACACCATGCGATCGCCCTGGGTCTGCACGTCACCACCCTGATTCTGGTCAAGGGCGCTCTGGATGCCCGTGGCTCGAAGCTGATGCCGGATAAGAAAGACTTCGGCTACAGCTTCCCCTGCGACGGTCCCGGTCGGGGCGGCACCTGCGACATCTCGGCGTGGGATTCGTTCTACCTCTCGATGTTCTGGATGCTGAACACCATTGGTTGGATCACCTTCTACTGGCACTGGAAGCATCTGGGCGTCTGGCAGGGCAACGTGGCTCAGTTCAATGAGTCCTCGACGTATCTGATGGGCTGGCTGCGGGACTACCTCTGGCTCAACTCGGCGCAGTTGATCAACGGGTACAACCCCTACGGCATGAACAACCTGTCGATCTATTCGTGGATCTTCCTGGGCGCTCACTTTGTCTGGGCACTGGGCTTCATGTTCCTGATCTCGTGGCGTGGCTACTGGCAGGAACTGATCGAAACCCTGGTCTGGGCACATGAGCAAACCCCTCTGGCCAACCTGGTTCGCTGGAAGGACAAGCCTGTTGCGCTCTCGATCGTGCAGGCTCGTCTGGTGGGCTTGGCTCACTTCACGGTGGGATACATCTTCACCTACGGCGCGTTCCTGATCGCCTCAACCTCTAGCAGGTTTGGGTAACCCTTAAAAATTGTGGAGCCGCAGCACTGCTACGGCTCCACAAATCAAAAATCCGATCGGGTTTTTGGCAGAAACAAAAATCCCATCCGGTTTTTGAGTCACTTCTCAAAACAAGCTTGAGACTCTCCGTCTCAAAGACATCCTGGTCCCTAGGGGTAGTGTGACCAGGAATTTTTTTTGTTTGGTGTTCAGTTTAGCAGGGATTGGCGCGAGGGGAGCGATCGCTCATGAATCGCCCGTTTAACTTGGCTACTTACCGCTAGAATCTCAATAGAATTGGTAAAACCAATGGAGCCAGCAGAGACCCCAGATGCTCAGACGCTAAAAGCCATTATTCAAGAGAGTGTCTGCGAAATTGTGTGCGAAGAGTGGCTCCGATTCTTTGAACTGACCACTCCTTATGTAACAGATGCAGAGCAAGCTGAGATTGAGGAAACGTTCAATCCAGCAAACTATGCAGACGGCGACTTCATTAATATTACAAGCTGGTTTGATTATGCAGGTCAAGCTTAGCAAGACAGCCAGTAGATTTATGGAAACACTGAACAGCGGTTGCCAATAAGCTATCTTTCTCTAGTGCCTGTCTCAGAACGGGGGAAAAATCGAGAGCAGCTATTCGTCGGGACGATCTTCGGTGAAGCGATCGATTGCCTCAACTATCCCCTCTGAATAAGGTTCGAGAATGGTTGCGGCGACATGGAGATCAGCGAGAGCCTGACTGAATTCTTCTGATTCGGGGGTGGCGGTGTTGAGCGTGTGAATGGCAGCGATCGCCCTTTCGATCTGCGGCAAATACTCTGCTATGTGCCGCTTCAGGCTCAAGAATGATTTGTCGATGGTTGTACTCATCGGTTGCTATTTTTAATTAAATTTAAGTCTTTCATAGGGAATTTGGTTGGGAGCATTCAGAACGGGAGGGTATTTGCAAGCAGTCGTCTTTTCAAGATGAGTTTGCATTCCTTGAACCATATTTAATCCCTGAGATCCATGTGTATTGAGAATCTCACCAACACTATTTCCTAACTGTCTTTTACAAGTGTCGCTGGAGGATTTTAGTTCTGCGATCGCCTGTCTAGCTGAATTGGGTGTATCCCAGTTTTGCGAGTGGCGCGTGCTTCGCCTGCGCCACTCGCAAA
>JBIKWV010000234.1:0-6689 GCA_044356135.1 Elainellaceae cyanobacterium | reverse complement strand
CAGCCTGGGCGTTGCCCAGGCTGGAATCCGAAAACGCTAAACAGATACCGCGGCGAAGCCGCGCCAAGCAAAAACTGGGATTTTACTGGGATTTTATTTTATGGCAAGCCCCTGACCAGCATGAATAACGCCAGGGGATGACAGCAATTTTGCCCCAGGAGGAACAAGGTATGGCACCATGATGGCTAAGGTTGGCATGATGTTTGAACCTATGGCAGAACCGATTCAGGCAATCACTTTACCATCGGCACAAGATGCTCAGCAGGAGGGTCGGTGGCTTCAGGAGAGATTACATCGCTGGTTGGATGAGGAGTTTATCCCCGAAGCGGTCAATGCCCAGATCGCAGAACGGGCAGCGCAGGTGTTTGTTCGCCAGCGGATGGAGGGAGAGAATGACCTGGGATCTCTGGTGATCGCTATTGTGACTGAAATGCAGGGTTTTGACTTCTCCAAAAGTTTCTACAGCGAGTTTGCGATCGCCAATGCTGTCAGCGACCTGCTGCTGGAGAGCCTGGGAATTGATCGATGTTGTGGCTATTGACTGGACGGTTGACTCAACTGCGCCAATTTTGTCTGAAATGCCAACTATTGCACTTTTGGTTGGTGTAGGGGGGGGGGGGCCGGGGACCACCCCCCCCGCGGGGGCACTGCCCCCACACCCCGTACCTCACCCGAGTGGAAACCGCTATATGTCAGCATTTCAGACAAAATTGGCGCTAAAACCAAATTCTCTGCGAAACGCTCGCTGCGAGAGCGCTTCGCAGCGCTATAAGGAAAATAGTCAAAATCCAGAATTAACCGTCTTACCACAAATGTCTAGAATGAGCTGTGGGGGGCTGCGAGGCGCAATCTTTAAGAAAATGTGATTCTGCAACCTGGGCCACTTCGCCGTGAAATTCGTATTGAACCTTACTTTCTAAACGGAATGAAGCGGCTTCGTTTTGGTAAGATTGGCATGACCGCTGTGAAACTCAGCTCTCGAAACAATCTATGCTAACGCTTGAAGTTGCCCGGACGGCTCAGCCCGATCTCAAGCTGGGTCGTGTATTACTAGTCGAAGATGAAGAGCTAATTCGAGAAACCGTTGGGCTGGCGCTGGCAGAGGAAGGCTACGAAGTTTTAACCGCTGAAGATGGACGAACCGCTTTAGACATTGTTTGTAAGTCAGAGGAGGGGGAGCATTCCCTGAAACCTGCCCTCGACCTGATCATCCTTGATCTGATGCTTCCCTACGTCAACGGGTTAGATCTTTGTCGTCTGATTCGCCACCAGGGAAATAGTGTTCCCATTCTGATCCTGAGTGCCAAGGGTAGTGAGACCGATCGCGTCGTAGGTCTGGAAGTTGGAGCCGATGACTATCTAACGAAGCCGTTTGGCATGCGAGAACTGGTGGCCCGTTGCCGTGCCCTGTTGCGCCGTCAGCGCCGCTATGATCAACCTCCAACGGCTGAAGACGCCCTTAAGTTTCAGGGCATTACCCTGTACCCTCAGGAATGTCGGGTAACGGTACGGGGCGAAGAGATTAATCTATCACCTAAAGAGTTTCGTATTCTAGAGCTGTTCATGAGCCACCCCCGGCGTGTCTGGTCACGGGAGCAGTTGATTGAACGAGTCTGGGGGCCAGACTTTATGGGAGATAGCAAAACGGTGGATGTACACATCCGCTGGCTCCGCGAGAAGCTGGAATTGGATCCCAGTCGTCCCGAATACTTAACGACTGTGCGCGGGTTTGGCTACCGATTTGGCTAAGAGGCTGGCCATGCGCTCACTGTTTGGATAAGGTTGAAGGTAATCCGGTATCGAGCGATGTGCGATCGCCCCGACTGGATGATTTGATCCAACGGGAAAGCCCACAATTGATTCTCCCTTGATCCGGCAGTGAATTTTCTGGGATTTGTGTTAGGGCTACTGGTTGGGCTGTTGCTGCTGGTGTGGCAGCAGGCACGACTGAATCATCGCATTAAGCGACTGCTGCGAGAGTTGAGTTCCTACGCAGAACATTCTTCTCTGCCTTCAACTTCCCAGTTGACGCTTGCAATTGCGCAGCAGCAGCAGACACTCCGCCAGTTCGATCGCCAGATTCAGGTCAACCGTCAAATTCTGACGGCTGCCCCAATTGGCTATCTTCAGGTAGACGATGAAAATCGTCTCATCTGGTGTAATCCGCGTGCTCGTTCGCTGCTGGGTATTCAGCAGGAACCCTCATCCCCCCGATTGCTGCTGGAGGTGGTGCGATCCTATGAGCTGGATCATTTAATCGAGCAGGCACGCGACCAGCAGCAGCTCCGCCAGCAGGATTGGACATTTTACCCCGTTAGCTCAGAACCGACGCAACTGTTTCGCCAGGAAGCTAGAGTCCTGCGCGGCTACTGCATTCCCCTGCCGGAAAAGCAGGTTGGGATTTTTTTGGAGAACCGGGAAGAAGCCATCACCCTGATGCAGCAGCGCGATCGCTGGGCGTCAGATGTGGCTCACGAACTGAAAACCCCGCTTACCTCAATTCGGCTGGTGGCTGAAACCCTCCAAACTCGACTCGATCCCCCGCTGCGCATCTGGGTAGATCGATTAATTCGTGAAACTATGCGACTCAGCACACTGGTACAGGATTTGCTGGATCTGGCTCACCTTGATCGCAACTCTACCCAAAGCCTCCAGCGCAGGACTGTGAATCTGGTTGAACTGATACAGACTGCCTGGCTGAACCTGGAGCCTTTGGCTCGTAAGAAAGATTTGCAGCTCAGCTACAGTGGTCCATCGGAATTCTTAATGTACCTGGATGAACCAAGAATTTACCGGGTCTTAATCAATCTGCTCGATAACAGTATTAAGTACAGTCCAACGGGGCAGGTAATTCAGGTGCAACTTGGGATCGAATCGGATACTGATAATCTCACCCCGCAATGGGTTTGTCTCCAGGTGATTGATGCAGGCCCAGGATTTGCTGCTGCCTCACTGCCCCACGTATTTGAGCGCTTTTACCGGGCTGATCCGGCTCGAACTCGCCGTTCTACAACCAACAATGGTATGTCGGTTCCCAAAGTTATCGACCCGGCGATGGGTCTGGATACTGAAGGGGATGAGGCATTGCATCAAGGAGGAAGCGGTTTGGGGTTGGCGATCGTCCGTCAGATTGTAGAAGCTCATCAAGGCAGCGTCTCTGCTCAAAACTATCCTGAGACAGGCGGTGCCTGGTTACGGGTCCGCCTGCCCCGTGAAGTGCCAACAGAGACGAGTTAGTAAAGATGAATCGCAGGAGCAAAGCCATGAAGGGATCACTCCGCCAGGAAACTGTTCCAGAGATAGATATTGTATAATAACTTTACATTCTTGCAGTTTGCGTCTTTCCTCCAGTAAGCAATGCCCGAAAGACTTCAGAAAATTCTCTCACAGTGGGGGGTCGCCTCTCGCCGACAGGCTGAGCGGTTGATTCTGGATGGGCGAGTGCGTCTGAATGGCGCAGTGGTCACGCTGGGACAGACCGCAGACCCGATGCTAGATGCCATTGAGGTCGATGGACAGGTGCTGCTTCCAGTTAACCGTCCTCAGGCTCTCTACCTGTTGATGCACAAGCCAGCCGGGGTGGTGTCTACCTGCCGCGATCCCCAACGACGCTCGACAGTTCTCGATCAGTTGCCTCCTGAACTCAGGCAGGCAATGGGGATTCATCCGGTTGGTCGATTAGATGCTGAATCGACAGGGGCGCTGTTGCTGACCAATGATGGGGCGTTGACATTTGCGTTGACCCACCCCTCCCATGAGATCGCCAAGACCTATGAAGTTTGGGTGCAGGGACATCCCTCCCCGAATACGTTACATCAATGGCGTGAGGGTGTCCTCCTGGACGGTCGCAAAACACTCCCCGCCAGAGTCAGGGTGGTCTCGCAACGGGGCGATCGCACCCTGCTGGAGATTCACTTGCGGGAGGGCCGTAATCGTCAAATTCGTCGAGTGGCAGAACAGATGGGCCATCCAGTAGTTGATCTGCATCGCACCGCTATTGGCTCCATTCAGTTAGGCGATCTGCCATCAGGAGCGGTTCGCCCTCTAACGGAGGCAGAAATCCAATTTCTGAAAAATCAGGGACAGGAATCCAGGCGAACGTTCCCAAAATCGATCGCAAAATACAGCTCTTGTCGTGCCGCTGAGGTACGGGGTGCCGGGAGGGAACCCCTGCGTGGGGGGGATACCCCCACATCCCCCCGTACCTCACCGATGTGAAAAACGCTGGAGAGTGCTTCTTCCCTGTAGACAGGGAAGTCATCAGTCAATTAATTTTAGGTTGGACATCAGGGGACAGGCGATAGGAGTGTGGAAGGTGAGCATGGTGATGAATAATGGGGTTTCTCAACTTGAGCAACAGCAACAGCAGCAGTTACAGGAGATTGGCGCTCAGTTGCGCTACTTGCGGGAGCAAAGCCAGCTATCGATTGAGCAGATTACTGCTCGCACAATGATTCAGCCTCGGCAGCTAGAGGCGATTGAACTGGGGCGGCTCAATCAATTGCCCGAACCCGTCTACATCCGAGGGCTAATTAAGCGCTATGCTGACGCTCTTGGAGCCGATGGCGAGGTGTTGGCCGCTGCCTTTCCCACCACGCTCCGGGTTCAGCCTCGACCTGTTGTTGGCCTTTCCTCCGGGCAATTGCGTCCGATTCACCTTTACGCAGCCTATATTGTGCTGATTGCGGCGGCGGTTAGTGGCCTGTCATACCTGGTCAACCGTTCAGCACCTCGGATGACGCCGCCCAGTCTGGCTGACCAGATTCCTGCCTCCAGCACTCCCAGCAGCTCCTCGAATGCCTCTGCTGTGATGGCCACAACCCCTGCTGCATCCCAGAAACCAGTTCAGATTGCCATCAACCTGACGGCTCAATCCTGGATGCGGGTGGTCGTCGATGGCAAAACTGATTTTGAAGGTATTTTGCAGGAGGGAACTCAGCGAACCTGGACTGCGGATCGCGATATCACGGTGCGAGCAGGCAACGCGGGCGGTGTACTGTTGGCCTACAACAACCAGCAGCCCAAACCGATGGGAAAACCAGGAACCGTAGAAGAGTTAACCTTCTCGGCAACCACGGCTCCTGCACAGGCCAATCAGCAGGCCAGCACTATGGATGCTCAGGCCAGTTCAGTATTACGTTGACGGGGCTGTGGAGCACGTCTGTAGAAGTGAGTCAGGTGGCGCATGCGATCGCTCAAGGATTGCCCCAGCCAATCTCCTGGATAGCGCCACCCCCAGTTCCCTTCCCCTTTTCCAGGAAAGTTCATGCGGGCCTCGCTGCCCAGCCCCAACAGGTCTTGCAGCGGGATAATAGCCTGATTGGCAACAGAGCTGAGCGCCAGCCGAATCAAATCCCAGTGAATCCCGTCTTGCGTGGTACAGCCCAAATATTGAATCAGGTTATGGCGTTCATAATCGGGGAGTTTCTGGAACCAGCCCTGCGTGGTGTCATTATCATGGGTGCCTGTGTAGACGACGTAATTCCTTTCGTAGTTGAACGGTAGAAAAGGGTTGTCAGAGCCACCGCCAAAGGCAAAGTGCAGAACTTTCATGCCTGGGAATTCAAACTGATCCCGTAGGGCTTCTACGTCTGGTGTGATCACACCCAGGTCTTCCGCCAGAATGGGCAGCTTCCCCAACTTGTCCCGCAGCACGTTAAAAAATGCTTCTCCTGGTGTCTCCAGCCATTCTCCATTGATGGCGTTTTCTTCTCCTTGGGGGACGGCCCAGTAGGCGCAGAATGCCCGGAAGTGGTCAATCCGCACCAGATCCACTGACTCCAGTAGCGCCTTAAATCGCTCCAGCCACCACTCAAAGCCAGTTTCCTCAAGCTGCTCCCAGCGATAGATGGGATTACCCCAAAGTTGCCCTGTCTCACTGAAGTAATCGGGGGGAACACCCGCCATCAGTGCAGGTTCTCCAGTTTCGGGGTCAAGGTGAAACAGTTCGGGGAAGGCCCACACATCCGCGCTATCGTGGGCGACGTAGATCGGAATGTCGCCAATAATTTGAATGCCCTGATCGTTGGCATACTGTTTCAAGTCTGACCACTGCCGGAAAAATTCGTACTGTAAAAACTTCTGCTGGTAGACCTCGTGGGCCAGTTCAATTCGCCAGTGTTCGAGTGCTTCGGGTTGACGCTGGGCGATCGCCGGATCCCACTGATTCCAGCTTGCATTCTCATTGGCTGCTTTGAGCGCCATAAACAGGGCAAAATCATTCAGCCAGTAGGTGTGTCCGGCACAAAATAGCTCAAACGCCTCAAGCTTTTCCCGATCGGCCTGCTCCTTGAATCGATTCGCCGCCCTTAGCAACAGGGGAGTTTTCGCCGCAATCACCGCGTCAAATTCCACCTGATCCAGCGAGAACTGCGGGAAGTGATTCAGCTCTTCCTTGTCCAGTAGACCTTCATCACATAGGACTTCCAGGCTAATCAACAGGGGATTTCCGGCCATTGCCGAGTAGCACATGTAGGGCGAGTTACCGTGCCCGGTCGGCCCTAGAGGGAGTACCTGCCAGAACTGTTGACTGCTAAGGCCGAGAAAGTCAATGAACTGACGGGCAGGCGCTCCCAAATCGCCAATTCCAAAGCGACCGGGAAAGCTGGTGGGATGGAGTAAGATACCGCTAGAGCGGGGAAAAGGCATAGTTGCAGAGGAACGAGAAATGAACTGGGGATCAGGGATTG
>JBIKWV010000233.1:0-6711 GCA_044356135.1 Elainellaceae cyanobacterium | reverse complement strand
ATCGCAAACTGACATACCACTGTCCCGCAGGATTCAACCTGACCGTGACGGTGGATGGCTCTACTCCTTCCGGCAACTGCCTCGACCATCGGATATTCAATGGAGCCAAACACTTTGCCAGAAATACTTTTCCGTCTTTCCACTTGAACGCAGATTTGGTGAATTCTGCGCGACCGCCATTGCGCTTCTTCTTGAAGTTGGGATACTGCGCCCGTCCTGCAAAGAAGTTCTTGAAAGCCGTTTGCAGATGCCTCAATCCTTGCTGGAGTGGAACACAGCTCACCTCGTTGAGAAACTGGAGGTCATCTTGTTTTTTCCATCCTGTCAGCATGGCAGAGCTTTGACCATAGTCAATCTGCTCCTGCCGTTTATTCCAGGCTTCAGTTCTGGCTGCCAGTGCGCGGTTGTAGACCAACCTGACACAGCCCAGCGTCCGACGCAGGAGCGATTCCTGTTCGACCGTTGGGTAGAAGCGGTAGCTGTAAGCCTTTTCCATGTTTTACATGATACAAGGAAAACCGCGAAAATAGTACACCTGTATGGCAATTTCAGGGCATTGAACCCCTCAATTGCCGCTCCTATCCCTCCCCGGCCTGTAGAGGCGCGGGGTTTCTCGGAGAATCCCTGATGATGAATGGCTCGATGCAGCGATTCAGCTTGAGCAGGAAAGCGGTTGGGACGGGGAAGTGGGGGTCTGGTTAGCTCAGCGTCAGCCTGCTGCTCCTGCAACTTCTGCTCAAGTCCAATCGATGATGGCACAGATGCGCTTGCAGTCGATTCTCTTTGGGGAACTGAGAGAGTGGATGAGCCACTGGAATTTAGGGATGGCTTTAGATGAGGCTCTTACCTGTGCCCGACAGCGAGTGAGAGCGCATCTTATGGAGCCAACTGAAGCTCAGCAAGCATACTTTGATGCGCTGTTAGAAGAGGATGCAGCAAAGTCAGCGCATAAACCTGTTCGTGCCCAGGTCATTCAGCAACTTCAAGCGATGCTAACAGAGGAAGACTGGGGGGCTATTGCGCAGGCAGCAGCACAATCAGTACAGAAACAAGTCATGTCGATGGAGTCAAGGCAAGTTGCCTGACTGGCGTACAGCTATACCGTAGAGTTGCCGTCCAGCCATGCCACCAAATCTGCCTCACACTGCCACTGCCAGAGTGCTTGAGCCAAATCTTGTGCCTGTTGTACCGATAGTTGGCTCAGGTGTTCCTGGGTTGGCTCTGCTAAGTCTCCTAAACATCCTGATACCAGCTTGAGGAGTACAGCAGACTGAACAATCTCCTGCCCGGTTTCTGGATCAACTGCGACAATCAGTAACTCTGCTACCTGGGAGGGGGACTCTAAATCAAAGACCGCTTCGCCGAGTGCCTCTAGCGCATCAAAATCGAGATCCCGAATGATGCTGATTAACGGAGATGGCATATCGCCCAATTTGCGCTGAAGTTGCTTCAATAGGAGATTGACCTGGCGCTCACGCCCCTCCTCGCGGCCCTGGTCTCGCGCCATTCGTTCCAGACTGAGCATATAAGGCATACGATTCTCCTGTTCAAACGCAATCAGGTCTTGCCAGAATAGGGTTTCCAGTGCCGGGGGCAGCGCCAGCAGCCAGTCGATAAAGCGCAGCAGGTTGATCACCGTCTGTCGCTCAAACCCCCGGCTGAGTAGTCTGCGGGCAAGGGCAAACTTGGTCTCCTGCCGCAGGGTTGGATTGCCCTGGGTCTCCTGAGTTTTCAGGTGGGCCAGCACCACGGTGGCAAAGGGGTTGGTGGACTCCTCTAACACCGACTGCTGCTGACCATAGTCTAGCAACTTGACGGTCGGGAAGCGAAAGGACACCGAACAGCCCCAGAGTTCCTGAGAAAATTCCTGGGGTTGCCAGCGGGGGGCATCGTCGGCAAGAACCGCGAGACTCACGACAGGCGCATCAAAGCGGTCTTTCAATCGATAGTAATAGGAGAAGAGTCGTTCAGCGAAATTGCGATCGCGCTGGCTCTGGATCTCGATATGAACAAACACGCAGGTCTCTTCACCGGACAACCGCCAGACTTTGACGAGTTTGTCAGCAAAGCGCCGCCCTGTTTCCGCCTCGCGGATGATTTGCTGGAGCTGGATGTCGAGGAATTCATAGCCGCGCTGCCAATCGATGTCGGATGCGATCTGCGGGAAGAAGAAGTGAACGAACTCGGAGAAATAGGCTTCGAGCGCCAGCTTCCAGGGCGAATCGAAGTCGTTACGAGGGTCAGTCGGAGAGGTCATGGGAGATTATCATGGCAGAAAATGGGAGAGGGCGATCGCTTCTGCTGAGGGGATCAATGGCTCACCAGTCTGCTGTATCCTCGCACCCCGTTAGGGACTGGTCTGCTGATTCTAGAGTTGTTCCAGTTTGCTCAGTGTGTAGCTTGAGAACGTGGGGTGCATGGCGATCGCTAACACTGAAAATATTTACAGTCGGAATCTGATTGTTATCCCTCGCTTTGGGGGTAAGGGATTTCATGATTGTTCCTCGTTTACTCACTTGCTGGCGACTGGAGCCTGATGATTTCCAGGATATTGTGCCGTTTGTGCCGATTGTTGTGGTCGGGCTGTAGCTTGTGCTTCTGGTGGTGGGCCTGAATTTCTTCAGCACGATCCTGCAAAACCCGTTTTGCGGCTCTCTGGTTGCCTCGTTCAGTGAATTTCTTGAGCAGGTTAGCAGTGATAAACCACTTCTCGTCATGGAGTTTGCCGTTCTCATCTGGCTGGTAAGTTAAGTAATTTTGACGCCCTTGCTGTATTAAAAATTACTCGCAGTACGGTTGGCAAGGTCGATGGCTGACGGATAGACTCTTCTTGTTAAAATTGGGGTCAGCACAAAAAAATCAGTGCGCTCCCCGGTTGATACGAAGATACAGTTGGGCTACTGGTTCTTGCTTGTGGGGTAGCCAAACTGGCTTACAACTGCGAGTCTCTGCCGTAAGGCAGCTTGGAACTTGATTGCGGCATCTCTGTATAAAACTTTTGAGTAAGTAATTACACGCATCATCAAATCTAAGAGGTGTTTATGTCTAATCGCCCTTCCGACGATACTTTTCTTGGTGCCCGTAATCTACCGTTCAATCGCATAATTAGTGATTCTTTGGGGCAAGCAGATCGAGTTGATTTTTACCAATTTAGAGCTTCTGGTCCAGTCAACTTTAACCTTTCGCTTAGTGGTTTACAGGCAGATGCAAGCGTGAGGCTGCTTAACTCAAGACGTGTCCCCATAGCTGTATCTAACCGCCCAGGGAATCAGGCAGAGCAAATTTCTACAAGATTGGGAAGTGGTCTCTACTACGTTCAGGTGCAATCTCTGGGTCGTCCAGGGACGACTCGATACAACCTTCGCGCTACCGCCACAGCTCTACCTGTAAGGGATGAAACCCTTGCAACTGCCCTCAATATTGGCGTTCTCGACACAACCTATACCAGGCGAGAATCTGTTGGAGGCAACGACCGAGTTGACTTTTATCGATTTACTCTGAATGATATTGCAAATTTGCAAGTGAGAGTGAATGGTTTTACTTCAGGAACCAGATTTCAACTGATTCGTGACGGTAACAACAATCGGCAGGTTGATAATGGTGAGATTCTAACTTCTGGCAGCAGTTTCGGTGCGAATTCCCTTGCCAGAGCAACTCAAGACTTGCCACCTGGCACTTACTTTCTCAAGGTTGAATCTACCTCTACCCGACCCACTCAATATCAACTGAATTTGATACCGACGCTTTTTGGAGGCAACGTATCTCCTGAGCCGGGGAATACACTACCTCTTGCTTCTAATACTCTCGGTGTCTTTTCTGGCACTCGTGTCCTCAGAGAGTATGTTGGTCCACTGGATACAAGCGATTTCTATCGATTCACGGTGAACGATCTTTCAAATCTGCAAATCACCCGAATTGGCTCATCTCGTGACCCTGAAGTTCGGTTAATCCGAGATAGCAACAACAACGGTATAGTTGACAGCGATGAGGTTTTTCTTAACGACAACAGGTTTGCGGTCTTATCTGACCGTGCCAGTATAGATGTGCCTGTAGGAACCTACTTCATTAATGTAGAATCTCAGTTTCCTACCTCGTATGAAATGACTTTGGTGGGAACTCCCTACGGTGGCAACGGATTGCCTGATCCCGGAAACACCTTGTTTACTGCTCGTGATTTGGGTGCAATTTCTGGCACATCTTCTCTCAAGGAATATGTCGGTGTGCTTGACCCCAGTGACTTCTACAGATTTACGGTCGGCACTCCTGTAAATCTTCAGGCAAGATTAACACCCTCTTCTGATGTTGATGTCGATGTGGATTTGATCCAGGATACGAACAACAATGGCCTGATCGACGCCAATGAGATTTTACGTTCTGGAAGCGGCATTCGAGACTCAAGGCTGACCAGAGACCTGCAAGCGGGTACCTATTTCTTGAGGACTGAACCCCGATTATCTGGCAATTTCTCAAGCAATTATGCACTGGATTTAATCATTACATAGTCTCATATCGCGTTTCTCACACTGGTGCGATTCGGGGGTGCAGGGGGAAGTGCCCCCTGCGTGGGGATTTTACCCCCATACCCCCCTCCTACATCAATGAGAAGCGTTATTCTAGGCTTTTGCCTAAATCGCGCCGATTCCCCAAAACACTGATTGCGTCAGCGTTTTGGGGGAATCAGTACTAAAGTTAAATATGCGGCGACACACTCTTTCAGAGAGCGTTTCGCCACATTAATTGAGTACGGGGGAATGACTATTCGCCCGTACTCAATCTGATCCTCACGAGAACAAGAATTGCAATCAGTTAAACTCAACGCTGGTTAGAGAGGCGCGAATTGCTGGCGAATTCTGTTACCAGTCCATTTACTGCTTCTTCGGCAGCTTCGCTGAGGAGGCGATCGCTACTAATCGACTCTGATCCAGACGAAAAAAGGCCACCAATCGAGATACTGTTGCCGCCTTCTTGAGCTTCACCAGCACCCTCTGCAACGGCAATGATTTCAGCCGTTGTCGTATCGATCATGCGAGCAGTGACTCGAACATCGGCAATTTGCCGTCTTCTAGAACTACCAATACCCAGAAAAGAACCACCCGATCGCCGTTCTTCCAAATTGAACCGGGTGACAGAACCGACAACCACTGCATTCACGCCCAATATCCGTCCAATTCGAGCTGCTGTGGATGCATCGACACGCCCGGACGCACCCAAATTTTGTTCTCTCAAAACCTCTGCAACCCGGCTGCGTTCAATGATGGAAAAGGAGCCGTTTTGCACTAAGCGGTTGGTCAACAAATCGCTAATCCCCTGCCCAGGGCCGCGATCGGCAAAGCTGTAGGCAGAACCCGTCAACCCGGTGCTGGCAAAGTCAAAATCCAGGATGGCAATCCGCATCCGTCGATTGGGAGTAGCCGCTTGAGCAACGGTTTGTTCAGTCGTCACAGCCGCAGTTGCAACAGAAAACGGGGCAGCGAGAAGGGACAGCAACAAAACACTATAAGTCAGACAAGCGAACTGGGGCTTTCTCAACAATCTCATGGCCAGTAGTAACTCCGCGAAGTGAGTAAAAAGGAACCAAGATCTAACAGACACAGAAAATTAAACAATCATTACAGTCAATGAATACCATTGAGTATTCACTTCAGTTCAATCTCGTGCGAAAGCTGTTTCACTTCCAACTAGACTTAACAAGATCTTAGAGTGTAAACACAACGTTGAAATCCTTTGAAGGCATAAATTCATAGTCAATCCCTCATATTCATCGAAAATTAACATCTCGATGACATCTGCGAAGGAGAGGTTTTTAAGGGAGTATCTCACCTTTGCGATAAGTAATAATCAATCCGCCAGATCTCTCCGTCCTGGTCGGGCAACTCTACCCAGCAGTACCGGGGGAAAGTGCGAGATTGTGCGAGTAGTTTCCCCGCTCTGGGGTAATGCTCGATGCTCTGTTGGGTCAGCAGATGGCTCACCAGTCTGCTGCATCCGTCGCACTCCGTTGGGGATTGATCTGCTGGAATTAGCAGTTGCTCTAGTTCACTGAGTGTGTGGCCTGAGAAGGTGGAGTTCATGGAGATCGCTACTCCGGAATTAGAATTTCGTTAGTTTCCTTGTCGATCAATAGCTCCCGGTTCAGTTCCAGTACAAAAACCTTTGTGAGCGTGTACTGTTGGCTCTCTTGGCTTGCTAGATCGGTAATCTCTTTTTCTTCCCTACGGCCTGATTCAGTGTAAACCAGGGTAGCGATCAGGGTGCGAGTGAATGTCTGCATCTTTGCGATCACTCTGGGTCGAGGGTTTTCAGGATTTCCTTGATTTCGGGGTCAAGGTTGTCGTTCAAGAACTCTTGCATTGCGGCTGACATCTGCATTAGTTCTGCATCCGGTTGGCTGAAAAACTCGTGCATCCCGAAACGGGTTGGGTTCTGGCTCATATTGGCCTGGAGCGATCGCATCATCTCCAAAGCCTTATCCTTGAGTGCTTCAAACTCTGCGGCAGAGATGGGCGGTGCGGGTGGATGTTGCGCCTCCAGGAAGCGGTAAGCGACTTTGGCAGGGGCGATCGCCATCGTCATTTCTTGCTGGTTGATCAGCAGGACATGGGTAGGTTGGCTGTCGTCTGAGCCAAAACCGGGGTAAGTGCCGTCTTCTCCGTAGGGAGTGTCGCGGGTGGCGACTCCCAGAGGGAGGGCGATCGCCGGATGGCGCTTGAA
>JBIKWV010000232.1:0-6719 GCA_044356135.1 Elainellaceae cyanobacterium | reverse complement strand
GTCGTGCTCTGCACGACTCTCAACAAAAACTCTGATTCTGTCTCAGGTTGCAGGCTGCATCACGCTCAGGTCACCGCAATCGAATTTGAGTCTGAGGAACGATCGCCCAACACCCAAAAAACGTGAAAATAAATTGGCGCTCACAACTATCTATGCAACTTCCCCCCTACGCTCCTCCCCTCGCTCTCCGCAATGGACTGTTCATGACCCTCTACGTGGCGCTGCGGGCCAGTCGTCAGTGGGAGTCACTGGTGCAGGAGCCAGAGCCGACCTTTCAGCCCCACATCTTCACCGGAGCAGAGGACGTTCCGATTTACGGAGAGGTGTCCATTCCTGCCAACCCCAGAGGGACAATTGTCGCCACCTATGGCATCACCGGAAGCCTGGAGGATCAGTGGTTCCTCAAAATTCTGGGACGAAAAGCCGTCGCACAGGGGTATGCGATCGCCCAGTTTGACTGGCGTGCCCACGGCAAAACCGCTACTCTCTCACCAACCCTTACCTCCGATGGTCTGTTTGAGGGCAAGGACTTTGTGCAGATTGCGGCACAGGCAAAGGCAATGGGATGTCCACCCCCCTACTGGTTCACGGGCTATTCACTGGGCGGACAACTGGCGCTGTGGGGCGTCCATGCGGCGCAAACGATGCCAGAGTGGGGAGCCGATCTGGCATTAAGCGTCGATGAGATTGCGGGCGGGGCAGTCATCTGTCCGGCACTCGACTCCAACCGCTCCCTGAATTACCTGGAAAATGACCCGCTGGGGCGCTATCTGGAAAAGGCAATTACCCGACAGCTCAAAATCCTGGCACAGCAGATCGCTGAGTTGCATCCAGGAGCGATCGCCCCCGAAGCCCTCGATCGCGTCAATAGCATCTGGTCGTTTGACCATGAACTGGTGATTGGACGGTTGGGTTTCCCTTCGGTCGAGGCATACTACGACGCCAGCAGTCCCCTGCGGATTCTGCCCGATCTCCAGAAGCCAACGCTGATCCTGTATGCAGCAGACGACCCCATGTTTGCCCCCGACGTGGTGGAAGATTTGCAGTCGGTGTGCGCCCAGAACCCGGCGATCGACCTGGTGCTGACTCCCTACGGTGGCCATGTCGGCTACTACAGCAGCAAAACCGCTCAAAGAGCCGCCAAGGACAGCGATCCCTGGTGGGCCTGGAACCGAATTCTGGACTGGTTTGGCACTATCTCCTCTTAAAGCCAGTTCTTCCGTGGGGTGGGCATCTTGCCCGCCGAATTCTGAGCTGGTTTGGCACTATCTCCTCTTAAAGCCAGTCCTCCCGTGGGGCGGGCATCTTGCCCGCCCGGATCTGTGTGGGCATCTTGCCCGCCCGGATCTGTGTGGGCATCTTGCCCGCCCGGATCTGTGTGGGCATCTTGCCCGCCCCACAGGCAATCAACCAGAGTCCTGCATCAGCTTAAAATTCCCTGTGAAACCTGCACCGATCGCCCCTCTCGTCTGATAAGTTGGGAAAGCTGTTGTTATTGCGCGGTGCCTGCGGTTGCGATTCGGAAAACCAGGGGCGATCGCAGTGGATTAGGGCTATGGCGCTGATTGTGCAGAAATACGGGGGAACCTCCGTTGGAACGGTGGAACGGATGCAGGCGGTGGCACAGCGGATTGTGCAGACCGTGAAACAGGGGCATTCGCTGGTGGTGGTGGTATCGGCGATGGGCAAAACCACCGATGGGCTGGTCAAACTGGCCAACGAGATTTCGACCAATCCCAGTCGGCGCGAGATGGACATGCTGCTGTCTACGGGAGAGCAGGTGTCGATCGCGCTGATGAGCATGGCCATCCAGGAACTGGGTCAACCCGCTGTCTCCCTCACGGGCGCACAGGTGGGCATCGTCACTGAAGCTGCCCACACCCGCGCCCGCATTCTCGGCATCGAAACGGAGCGCATGGAGCGCCACCTGAATAATGGCGAGGTTGTCGTCGTGGCTGGCTTCCAGGGCGTTTCCAGCATTGAGAATCTGGAAATCACCACGCTGGGGCGGGGCGGTTCTGACACCTCCGCAGTGGCTCTGGCCGCAGCCCTGAAAGCAGACCTCTGCGAAATTTACACCGATGTTCCCGGCATTCTCACCGCCGACCCCCGGCTGGTGCCCGACGCCCAACTGATGACCGAGATCACCTCTGATGAAATGCTGGAGCTGGCCAGCCTCGGTGCGAAGGTGCTGCACCCCCGCGCTGTGGAGATCGCCCGTAACTATGGCGTCACCCTCGTCGTTCGCTCCAGTTGGACAGATGATCCCGGCACCCGCGTCGTCTCCCCCCTGCCGCAACCCCGACCGATTGAGGGATTGGAACTGGTGCATCCAGTGGACGCAGTGGAATTTGACACGAATCAGGCCAAAGTTTCTCTGCTGCGGGTGCCCGATCGCCCCGGCGTCGCCGCCCGTCTGTTTGGCGAAATTGCCGCTCAAAATCTGGATGTTGACCTAATTATCCAATCCATCCACGAGGGCAACACCAACGACATCGCCTTCACCGTCATCCAGCAATCCCTCAATCGGGCAGAGGCCGTTGCAGTGGCGATCGCCCCCGCCCTGCGCCTCCACGATGACCCCTCCTACGGTGAAGCTGAGGTGATGGTGGAACGGCAAATGGCGAAAGTCAGCATTGCCGGAGCCGGAATGATTGGTCGTCCGGGTGTTGCTGCCCAAATGTTTGAGACGCTGGCGGCAGCAGGGGTCAACATCGACATGATCTCCACTTCGGAAGTCAAGGTGAGCTGCGCCATTGATGCGGCAGACTGCGATCGCGCCATTGCCGCCCTCTGTAGCACCTTTGAGGTGATCAGCTCCCCAAAAGACCACGAAGCCAGCCATCATCACCACGAAAATACTCCCCCAGTACGCGGTGTCGCCCTCGATCGCAACCAGGCCCAACTGGCAATCCGCAATGTGCCGGATCGCCCCGGTATGGCCGCCAGGGTGTTCCGCCTGCTGGCCGACCAGAATATCAGTGTGGATATGATCATCCAGTCCCAGCGCAGCCGCCTGATGGATGGCGTGGTCACCCGCGATATCGCCTTCACCGTCGCCCAAAGTGATGCCGCCGCTGCCAAAGCCGCCCTGGAGCAAGCCGCTCCTGAGCTGGGCTGCGGTGAGGTGAGTGTGGATGGGGCGATCGCCAAAGTCAGCGTTGTCGGCACGGGGATGATTCACCGTCCCGGTGTGGCGGCTCGCATGTTTGAGGCGCTGGCGAAGGAACAGATCAATATCCAGATGATCGCCACTTCAGAGATCAAAATTAGCTGCGTTGTGCAGGAAGCCCAGGCTGAGAAAGCGTTGCAGGTGGTTCATGCCGCGTTTGATCTGTCCAGCGATCAGAAGGCGGAGGTGTTTGCCCAGCGGGAAGGCGCGGTGTTTTAACGCAACCATTAGATAACCACCGCAGGGGCGCGGCATTCGGCAACCGTCCTCCGGTTATTGCCAATTTCTCACTATCCGAATGCCACGCCCAGTTCGCGTACCCATTCCATAGGGATGCCAGGGCGAAATGCTACCCTAAAATCAGTTAAAGACATACCACTAGAACTGGAGTGAGATTCAAATGTCGCCCAGGTTAGACGAACTCATTCGACAGGCAGAATCACTCCCGGTAGAGGAGCAATTGGAACTGATTGCGCGATTGGCTCAACAGCTGAGTAACGAAACTCAATTAGCGAAGAATTCAGACCAGGCGGGTTATGCCCCAATGTCGCAGGAGAAAACCAGAACGGGAAAATCAATTTGGCAGATCGCCGACAGTTTTGTGAAGGATCTCTCTGAAGAAGAACTGGGCAAGCTTCCAAATGATGGAGCTGTACAGCACGACCACTATATTTACGGTCTTCCAAAAGCTATAGCTTGACCGACTGCATCTCAATGAATACGATGAGGCGGCTTGGCATCACCGAAATTCTGACCCACGATAAGCATTTTGCCCAGGAGGGGTTTACGATTCTATTTCAGGAGTAGGAGAGGAAGAACTGTTGGGGGCGATCGCCTTGCCACTCACCCATTCCCTGACGACAATAAAGAAAATCATTGCCCCCAGTCGTCATGTCGCAGTCGCCCTCCACTCCACCCAATCCGCCACCCCTTTCTGAGCAACTAGCAGATGCGATCGTCAAACTCACCTTTGGCGGCGGCAGTATCTCAACGATTGTTTTCCTGTTTAACAACGACATTCCGAAGGCGTCCGTTGCGGGGGCGATCGCCACGGGTGCAGGTTTACTGGCGGGCTTTGGCGATAGCATCTTGAAACCCATTAAAGAGTGGCTGAACCAGAAGGGCGATCGCGTGGGCAAAGCCGCAGCTAAGCAGGCCGATCGTCTGCTAGAAAACGTTGCAGGTTTTCATCAGCAATACCTGGAGCAAATCAACCTGACCTGCCGATTTGTTGAGGTGGAGGGGCATCAGAACCTCGGCGATCTGGATCTGGATGATGTGTATGTACCCCTTCAACTGGAGTCCAGTTCAGAGCGACGCTCAGGCGTTCGACAGAATCACCAGATCTGGGATTTCTTGCCAAAGCGCTACCACACACAAAATTATCCCTACGATCGACTGGCGATTGTAGCAGGCCCTGGTTACGGTAAAACAACGCTACTGCGGCATCTGACATCCATGTATGCCACAAAAGGGTACGCCAAGTTTAATGCGCTGCCGCTGATTCCGGTGCCCCTGCGGCTGCGGGAAATCTATGAGCTAATTCCGGCTGAGCAACCCGTTCCGCTTCCGAAGCTGATTGTGAATCATTTCAGCACAAAGGGCAGCTTCCGCCATCTGGAACTGTCAACCGATTGGTTCGAGCGGCATCTGCAAGCGGGCAAGTGTTTGGTGATGCTGGATGGCCTGGACGAAGTGCCCAAAAACCAGCGACAGAAGATTCGCCAGTGGGTGAACCGGGAGATGGATGCTTACTCCCGCAACTGTTTTGTTTTAACGTCTCGCCCTTCTGCCTTTGAAATCACCGCTGATGACCCAGATGTTCCGATCGAGCGACTGCATCGTCTCAAAATTCTAGACTTCACGCCGGATGACAAACGGAAATTTATCGACCAGTGGTATTTAGCAGTCTTCAAACGCCGCTGGCGGGTAGACCAGATTGAATCTCAACAGCGGTCTGAAACCGTTCAAGTTCGAGCAATGGCGATCGCTGCCCAGATTGAGCAGGAGGCAAAAGAGCACGCCGATGATTTAGCACGGCAACTGTTCGCCAGAGCCGAACTCAACGATCTCTCCCGCAATCCGCTGTTGATTACGATGATTGCAGCGACCCATCGTAAAGAGACCGAACTACCCCGTCTCCGCATTGAACTCTACAACAGTATTTTGAATCTGCTGCTGGGCACCCGTCCTGCCGTCAAGAAAACCCAACTCAGTCTGACGGCTAGCGAAAACCGAGCAATTCTCCAGGTGCTGGCGTGGCAACTGGTGCAGCAGGAGCGGAGCCAGTTTAGACCCGATGAAGCAATTCGCTGGATTGAGAATCGCCTAATCAACTGCCGTACTGAGCGCCTGTTGCCCCCTCAAAAGTTTCTCGAAGAAATCTGTGACATTGCTGGATTGCTGGTGGAAAAAGAAGTGGAGGTCTACGAGTTCTCGCATCAAACGTTTCAGGAATATCTGGCAGCACTGCAAGTAAAAGAACTGGGTCTGGAATCGATTTTGTTGACCAAGATTGACAACGATCGCTGGCGTGAGGTGATTTGCTTCTATGCAGCCCTTGGAAATGCGACTCCCTTGCTACGTAAGGCTCTCGATCTTGAAACAATACCCTCCTATCAACTGGCCGATCGCCTCTTCAAAGAAGCACGAGAACTTGACTTAGACGCTACATTGTCACAGAAACTTACCGCTGCCCAGCAAACCCTCAGCTCAGTTGCCGACGCTGGGGCTGCTGTGCAATTAGAACTTCGATTGCGCAACCTGACCCCGCTCAGTGAAACAACAAGCATCTCTGACCCCATTACCTGGGGCGAGTATCGCCTGTTTCTGGCGGCTCAGGCCGAAGGGCAGTTCCACTCGAAAGCTTCGCTTCTGTCCAGCACCTCGATTGACGACACTCAACCCGTGACCGGAATTTCCCCAGAAGATGCCCGCTGGTTTTGTGCGTGGTTGTGTAGTCAGCCCCAGCTCCAGCCCAAACCGGGGGTCTATGATTTTCGCCTGCCCACCTCAGCGGAATTGTCTCAGGCATCAGGAGCACCAGGAGTATCCCTGTCAGCAAGTCTGATGAATCGCGCAGGGGAAGCTCCTTCTGCACTGCTACGAGTCGTGCGAGTGCAACTGCCCGATCGCTACAGCACCCTGCTCAACTACCTGGCAAACGGGCGCTGGCGCGAGGCCGATGAGGAAACCTATCGGGTGATGTTGCAGGTCGGAGACCGAAAAAACAAAGGCTACCTCGACCTAGACGACCTCAAGAACTTTCCCTGCGAAGACCTGAAGATTCTCGACCAACTTTGGATAAAATTCAGTGGAGGGCACTTTGGCTTCAGTGTCCAGAAACAGATCTGGGTCGAAGTGGGCGGTAAGCTCGACTTCGGCAAGGATCAAGGGAAAGCTTACGAAGCCTATGAAAAGATGAGCGATCGTGTCGGATGGCGCGTGGATGGAGAATGGGTGAGCTATTCTGACTTTATTTTTAGTACAGATGCACCCATCGCCCACCTCCCGGGGGTGGGTGGTGGTGAGGGAGGGGTGGGGGGTG
>JBIKWV010000231.1:0-6720 GCA_044356135.1 Elainellaceae cyanobacterium | reverse complement strand
CGATGTAGACCAGCTCCTGTTTTCCCGTTCTCCACTGCTCAGCGTCTATGCCGATATGAGCAATACCTGCCGGGAATATGCCAACTCCGATCGCTCAATGCTGGAACTTGTTCTTGCCCCCGCGAAGGCCTGGATCGACAAATCCGAAGCAGAAATTTTGGATGCAACGATGAAGGAATTGGAGCGGCTGTTCCCCGATGACCTGAAGGGTGAAAATCCCGCCAAATTGCTGAAATCCAAGATCGTCAAAACCCCCCGCTCGGTCTACACCGCGTCGCCTGGAATGCAGGCATGTCGGCCCGACCAGGCGACGCCGATTGACAATTTCTTCCTGGCGGGCAGCTACACCATGCAGCGCTATTTGGGCAGTATGGAAGGTGCAGTTTTGTCGGGCAAACAGGCGGCTCAAGCAATTGTCCGTCAATATCCTTCAGAAAAACAGGTGTCTGAGGCGTCCGTAGCGGTACCAACTCCGGTAGGCTAAACTAATCGGTTTTACCGTTTCGCCCTGAATCGCTAATAGCCACTCGCAAACCGCTAGTCGCTATGACCCTTTGCTGGTAGTTTTAACCTTATCCCTCAGCCCTTGCATGTAATGTTGCAATTGCCTGAATCCCCTCGCAAAAAAACGTTGGCCTCCCTGGAGGAATCTTACGAGTTCTGTCGTCAGATCACCCAGGAGTTTGCCAAGACTTTCTATCTCGGCACCCTGCTCATGCCAGAGGCAAAGCGGCGGGCAATTTGGGCAATCTACGTCTGGTGCCGTCGGACTGACGAGCTGGTCGATGGTCCCAATGCCCAGTTCACCAATGATGCCACTCTGGATCATTGGGAAAAGAACCTGGAGTCCATCTTTGCAGGCCACCCCGTTGATGATCTGGACGTGGCACTGGTAGACACACTGGGGCGCTTTCCGGTAGACATCCAACCTTTCCGGGACATGATCGCCGGACAGCGGATGGATTTGTACCGCAGCCGCTACGAAACCTTCGAAGAACTGAGGCTCTACTGCTACCGCGTGGCGGGCACTGTGGGGCTGATGACCTCTCCCGTCATGGGTATCGACACTTCCCGCCTGGATGCCCCCTGGAGCCAGAGCGGAACCTTACCAGATCCCCGCGAAGAGGCTGTTGCTCTGGGAATTGCCAACCAGTTGACCAATATTTTGCGCGATGTTGGCGAAGACGCTCGTCGGGGGCGGATTTATCTGCCGCAGGAAGACCTGGCGCTGTTCGACTATACTGAAGCGGATTTGTTCAACGGAGTCATTGACGATCGCTGGCGGGAACTGATGAAGTTTCAGATTCGCCGTGCCCGTAAGTACTTCACCGAGGCCGAACGGGGCATCAGCCAGCTCAGCCGCGATGCACGCTTCCCGGTCTGGTCTGCCCTGTTGCTGTATCGGCAAATTCTGGATGTGATCGAGCGGAACCGCTACGACGTTTTTACGAAGCGCGCTTATGTTTCTACGCCGAAAAAGTTTTTGACACTGCCGATCGCCCGTTTGCGAGCTGAGGTACTTTAGTAGAAGATTTACAAACGGTAACGTACCATCACTATTATGCTCGAAGCCAGGGAGCGATCGCCCCAAACCTCTACCGTCCTCGGTCTACCCGTCCATTTGCTGGCGGATTATCCGGGCTGGCTGATGGCGAGGCTACATGAACGGCGAGGTGTTCAGGTGGTAACTCTAAATGCAGAAATGGCCATGCAGGCCGAAAAAAGTCCCGCTCTGGCAGCGGTTATTCGGCAGGCAGAATTGGTGATTCCCGATGGTGCTGGCGTGGTTCTGTACCTGAGATTGCGGGGACAGAAAATTTCTCGTTGCCCAGGGATTGAGCTGGCAGAGACGGTGCTGCGGCGATCAGCGCAGGGCGATCGCCCTTATAATGTGTTTCTTTATGGCGGCGCACCGGGCGTCGGTGCGGCTGCGGCTCAGGCTTGGCAGCAGCGGCTGCCGGGAATGGTCATTGTCGGCAGCCAGCACGGCTATCTTTCTCCCGATGAGCAGGCACAACTGCGGCAGGATCTCCAGCAGCTTCAGCCCGATATTATTCTCGTGGGTTTGGGTGTGCCCCGACAGGAACTATGGATTGTAGAACACCGATATCTCTGCCCGAATTCTCTCTGGATTGGTGTGGGAGGCAGCTTTGATATCTGGGCGGGCACCAAAACCCGCGCTCCGGGCTGGCTGCGCAACAATAACCTGGAGTGGGTATATCGCCTGTATCAGGAACCGTGGCGCTGGAAGCGGATGCTGGCGCTGCCTGTTTTTGCGTGGAGATCGGTCGTCTCTGGGCGGTAGGAATAGCCTGCTCCGACAGATGGCTGAAGCAAAATATTGTAAGAACTAGTGACGTAGCGATCGCCAGCGTCTAAAATAGCCCTGAACCTCTGCTCTACCCTTCGACGCTTGACTGTTCCCTATGGCCTCTGTTAGCGATCGCCCTCCCACCCCGACTCCCCAGTTTGTGGGTAATCCCCCTTTTCAATCTGCTTCAGCCGCGAAAGAACCGCCACGCCAGCCGAAAAAAAGCGTGATCGTGAGCTTTCAAAAGGTTTCCAAGATTTACGATAACGGCAGTCATGCGTTATCGGAGGTCAACTTTCAAATTCGCCAGGGGGATTTCTGGTTTATCACTGGCCCCTCCGGTTCGGGCAAGTCCACATTGTTGAAGTTGCTCTATGGAGCAGAACGTCCGACCCAGGGTGAGGTGATGGTGAACAACCATCCGTTATCGACGTTGAAGGGCGATCGTCTGTCGATGCTGCGTCGTCAGATTGGGGTCGTGTTTCAGGACTATAAGCTGATCCCCCGGCGCACGGTGTCTGAGAACGTGGCCTTTGTGTTGTGGGCGCAGGGCATTCCCCGAAAAGAAATTCATCGACGTCTGATGCCGACTTTACGGTTGGTGGGTCTTCAAGACAAAGCCCACTGCTTTCCTGAACAGCTTTCTGGGGGCGAACAGCAGCGCGTCAGTATTGCCAGGGCGATCGTGGGTACACCCCCGATTTTGCTGGCCGATGAACCAACGGGCAACCTCGACCCTGACAATTCCTGGCAAGTGATTAAAATTCTGCGTAAGTTAAATGCGATTGGGATTACCGTTATCGTCACGACCCACGACGAACATCTGGTGCGACAGTCGAATCACCCCGTTGCCCAACTCCGCAATGGACGGCTGTATCCTGTCAGGCAGTAGCAGGATGTTTCTAAGAGGGCGGGTTTACCTGGATCAGGCGATCGTGAATCTGTTGCAAACGGTCACATGTACTGACAGGCGATCGGGGCTGGGGCAGTTCGGTGTCCGGCCAGTTGCTCAAATCTGAACAGGGACACGAAACGGGTGGCAGACCCAGTTCAATCATGGGAACAGGCATCCCACAGCGGGCGCAGGAGGAGAGAACCCATTCGGACGATAAAAGTTCAGCTACGGTTTCATGAGTTCCCTCCAGATTACAGTCGCCTGCGTCGGGAGCAGTCACACGCTGCCAGATAGCTTCGAATTCAGAGCTATAGCGATCGCCCTGGATCACCGGATTGGCAATCAGGGCTTCTCTCCCGCCATGGGACAGCACTCGTTTGCCGAGCTGAAACCAGTAGGCGAGGTATTGACGAACTTGTTCAGGTGAGGCCATTGAGGGGAGCCATGAGAGGGATTTGCAATAGTGCGCATCCCTGGACTACCTTCATCCTATCGGTGGTAAAGCATCTGTAATAGCGGTAATCTTGAAGGAAAGCTTAAGCTTGTTTTTCGTTCTTTGCCTCAATCGTTGGGACGAATGTACCGATCTCTCTCAGGTTGAGGGCGTAGCCGCCCGTCACCAGATAGACGGAGTGAGCGATCGCCCCTACCTGTCGTGTCAGGGTACCCAGGCGATCGCGGAACAACCGCCCAATGGGGTAGGCAGGCACCACGCCCCAGCCTGTTTCCTCTGAGACTAGAATCACCCTTGCAGAGGTTTTGGCAAGACTCACCAGCAGTGTTGCGATGGTTGCTTCCCATTCTGCTTCGGACTGCTCCAGCAAATTCGCCAGCCAGGTGCCCAGAGAATCTATCAGTAGACACTGGTCTGCATCCGCCTGCTCCAGTATGGCGGCTAAATCCGCCGTGGCCGACAGTGTTTTCCAATCAGAAGGGCGTCGGTGCTGGTGCTGAGCAATCCGTTCCTGCCATTCTTCATCGTGGGGATCAACCTGGGCGGTTGCGATATAGACGACCGATTTTCGACTGTTGGCGGCAAGCTGCTCAGCCCATTCGCTCTTACCGGAGCGAGAAGGCCCCGTTACCAGCGTGATTTTGTCAGAGATCATGGCAAAAAGCGTGAATTTTCCTGGTCTTTCGCGGTTTCAACGGTTAAAATAGCGACAATTTGATTATTAAATCGAAATTGCAGGGCAATTGTGGGAGTTCTTTCGGTATGCGAAGCATCAATCGCCTCCCCAAAGGGTGTAACCCCGCATTGGATTAGGGGCAGAACCACTGTATTCTCAATACTGGCCGAATCAATGGCCTAACGGTGTCAAACAATATGGAAACAGGATTGAAACGAATTGAGTTAATGCTCCAGGGGCTGGAGGGTCAGTCTGAAGAAGCTCTCTCTCCCGCCGCTGCTTCCTGCTCGTTCCGAGTCGCTCTAACCTCAGCGACCACCGTTCCATCGCTCCTATCGTCTACTGAAGCTGGACTACCAGACACAGAAGATCGCCTGGATAGAGTCCAACCCTTTCCGGTCGATGCCCTCCCGGACCCACTGATATTGCCCAAATTCAAACCATTGTCGGCGGACGATCGCTTTGCCACCAACCCTGCCTTCTCACTGGTACTGCTGAAGGAAATTCAGGCGGTGGTGGTTGGCTGGGAGCGTGATTTGCGACAGGTGAATTGTCAGATCAAGAGCGTTTACGCAGAAGGCCCTATCGTGGATGGTTGGCTGGAGTCACAGCCGCATGGATCGCCAACCACAGAGGCTGCCCGACTTAGTCAGGTTGAACTGAGTCAACTGGTTGATCATGTGCAGGGGTTGATGAACACTGCAAAAGCTCAGGTTGTCACGCAGGAATCGCCCAGAGTAGGATATCGACTCTGTGGTTTGGGTGCTGACGGCCAGCTTTGGTCACGCCCCTGTCCGCTGGAGCAGGTGCCCCAGCTAAGTCTGGCGATCGCCCGCCACCAAAAATTGCGACAACTGCTCGCCCAGAAACAACATTTGGAGAATCGCCTGAATCAGCTTTCGCAAACGCTGGTAGAACTGCACGGACAGTTACAGGAGGGGTAATTCAAAACCCCAGCAACAACTTCCAGGAGAGGGATTGTGGAGAATTGGCAGGGACTGCTTGCAGCGACCACCTTTCTGGGAGTGATCGTCCTGATCATGACGGAGTGGACGCACCTGACGATCGCGGCGCTGCTGGGGGCGCTGCTTTTAGTGTTTGCCAATGTGATCACGCTGTCCGAAGCGGTGCAGTTTGTGGGCAAAAGCTATCCCACGCTGACGCTGTTCTTTGGAGTCATGGTGCTGGTAAGAGCCTTTGAACCCACCAAAATTTTCGACTACCTGGCAACCCAGATGGTGCTGCTGGCACGGGGGGAGGGCAAGCGTTTGCTGATCGGCATTGTGGCAATTACCACGCCCATCTGTGCTGTTTTACCTAATGCCACCACTGTGATGCTGCTGGCTCCCCTGATCCCGCCAATGGCAGAAGATGTGGGGGTCGATTTCGTGCCACTGCTGATTCTAATGGTGTTTGTCGCCAACAGTTCAGGACTTCTGACATTAGTGGGCGATCCCGCCACATTTATCGTGGGGGATGCCATCAATATTAGTTTTGTGGACTATCTGACGCAGTTGAGTTTGGGAGGGGCGATCGCCGTTCTCACCGTCCTGGCGATGTTACCCATCCTGTTTCGCTCTATCTGGAACAAGAAGCTGGACAATCTGGAGGGACTGCCTCACCCTGAGGTGAACCATCCGCGTGTGCTGGTGCTGGGAGCCGTCATCGTCTTCTTCGTACTGCTTTTTTTTATTATTGGTGAGACGCTTCCCGTTCCCATTTCTCCCGCTGCTGTCGCGCTGTTGGGAGCTGCCCTTGCCCTTTTGCTGGCGCATCAAACTAAGATCGACACGCTCAATAACATCCTGCGCGATGTGGACTGGAGCACGCTGATTTTCTTCATGTCAATTTTTGTCCTGATTGGCGGGTTGCAGAAGACTGGGGTGATCGCGGGATTGTCAGGTGTTCTGGCGGCAGTTCTCGGCCAGAATATTGCGCTGGCGGCGATCGTGCTCCTATTCTTTGTTGGTCTGATTTCCAGCGTCGTCCCTAACATCCCGCTGGTGGTGGCGATGGTGCCACTGCTTCAGCAATACCTGGTAGACGTAAAGTTGGTGGGGCCAGAAGTCCTGGATCCGGGGTTCACCGGACAACTTCCGCCAGAGGTGCTCCCGCTTTTCTACGCCATGATGTATGGTGCAACGTTGGGGGGCAACGGTACCCTTGTGGGCGCATCCTCCAACATTGTGGCAGCAGGAATTTCTGAGCAACATGGTCGTCGTATCTCATTTCGCCGTTTTCTGCGTTACGGCATTCCGGTAATGACGGTACAGTTGATTGCATCAGCGCTGTATGTGGGTTTCCGATTTTTAATGTGAGCTGTGAAAGGTTAGGGGCTTGCCATAAAATAAAATCCCAATAAAATCCCAGGTTTCGCTTGGCGC
>JBIKWV010000230.1:0-6741 GCA_044356135.1 Elainellaceae cyanobacterium | reverse complement strand
CGGTGTTGATGGACAAACTGTCGCGTCCAGAGTTTGGCCCCCAGGCAGTGGGTACCCGCACCGAGGCCGATCGCCGTGCGGTGGTGGTGGGCGGCAATTATTCGATGGGGGGCGGGTTTGCGTCTGATGGTACGGTGATTATGAGCGATCAAAACTTCCGTCGCTACTTTGACCCGATTCCTCTCAATTTGATTAATCTGGGCATCATCCAGGTAGAGCCGGGGGTAGACCCGCAGCAGATCAAACGCAAGCTGGAGGAGGTGCTGCCACGGGATGTGCTGGTCTTCACCCAGGAGGAAATGATCGCCCGTGAGCGAGATTACTGGATTAATACCACCTCCACTGGATTTATTTTTGGGATGGGTGTGGTCGTTTCCCTGATCGTTGGTGTGGTGATCGTTTACCAGATTCTCTACACCGATATTTCCAGTCATATGAAGCAGTACGCTACCCTCAAGGCAATGGGCTACAGCGGAAGCTTTCTGTTCTCCCTGGTGCTGCAAGAAGCGGTCATTCTGGCGGTGCTGGGTTACATTCCCGGATTTATCATCGCTCTGGGACTTTATGAATTAACGCTGCAAGCCACCAGCGGCGCACTGCCGATCGAAATGGAATTTGGTCGTGCCGTGTTTGTATTCGCCCTGACCGTGGCCATGTGCGCGATTTCCGGCATCGTTTCTGTGCAAAAAGCAGTCAACGCTGACCCTGCCGATGTGTTCTAGGTGAATTTCCCATGCGCCGAACTCCCCTTGCCTGGTTTAACCTCACCTACGAACGCCGCAAACTGCTGACGGCGATCGCAGGCGTTTCCTTTGCCGTTTTGTTGATGTTTATCTTTCGGGGTTTTGAGAATGCCCTGTTCGACAGCCAAATTCAGCTTTTGCAGCGGCTGAACGGCGATTTGGTCATGGTCAACCGAATTAAGTACACCATGTTCGTTCCCGAACAGTTTGCGCTGCGGCGACTGTATCAGGCGGAGGCATTTGACGGGGTGGAAGCCGCTTACCCGCTCTATATCCGGGATGGTGCCCCCTGGAAAAACCCCCAGACGAAGGCAGTCCGACCACTGCGGGTGCTGGCCTTCAATCCCAACGATCCAGTGCTGCCTCTGCCGGGAATTACCGCCAACCTGGAGTCGATGAAATTGCCCTGGACGGTGCTGGTGGATGACAAGTCCCGCAGCGAGGTGGGGCAGGTGCAGAAAGGGACGGTCACTGAGCTTTCAGAACGGCAGGTGCAGGTGGTTGGCCTGTTCAGTCTGGGGACAGACTTTGCGTCGGGGAACGGCAATGTGGTGATGAGTGACCAGAACTTTGTTCGGTTTTTTGGCAATCTGGGACCGGAGGAAACCAGTCGGACGCTTAATACGGTGGATATTGGTCTCCTCAAGCTGGCTCCCGGCGTCAATCCAGATCAGGTGGTTCGGGTTCTGACAGAACGGTTGCCCAAAGATGTTCTGGTCTACACGAAAGCCCAGTTTGTGCAAAAAGAGCTGGACTACTGGCGGAATAACACCAGCATTGGGTTTGTGTTCACGCTGCTGACCACGATGAGCTTTGTGGTGGGCATCATTCTGGTGTACCAGATTCTCTATACCAATGTGTCCGACCACTGGGCAGAATATGCCACGCTGAAGGCGATCGGCTACAGCAATTTCTATTTACTGGGGGTGGTTCTGCAACAGTCGGTGATTCTGGCGGTGCTGGGATTCATTCCCGGATATTTAATTGCTCTGGTGTTGTACCAGCTCACGACTAACGCCACTGGGCTGCTGATGCAGATGACCTTCTGGCGTGGGTTTAATTTATTAATTGCAACGTTTGTCATGTGCTTGATATCGGGCCTGATCGCCGTGCGCAAGGTGCAGGCGACCGATCCGGCAGAGGTGTTTGGAACATAGGGAGGAGGCAGGGAATGGTTGCAAATGTGATGACAGACGGGGCGAAAGCTTCCCAGGCCAGGGAACCCGTGGTGCAGATTACGGGATTGAACTATTTCTACGGGCAGGGCGATCTGACCACGCAGGTGCTCTACGATATCAGCCTGACACTCCACCCAGGTCAGATTGTAATCATGACGGGGCCTTCTGGCTCTGGGAAAACGACGTTGATCAGTTTAATCGGCGCACTGCGATCGGTTCATGACGGCAGTTTGAAGGTGCTGGGGCGTGAACTGGTGGGCCTGAGCAAAGCCGAACTGGTGGAGGTGCGGCGGAATATTGGGTTTATCTTTCAGGCGCATAACCTGTTTGATTCCCTCACTGCTTCACAGAATGTAGAAATGGCGGTGGAGCTGTTTAAGGACTGGGGCGAGAAGCGGCGCAAAGCCCACGCTGTGCTGGAGCAGATGGGTCTGTCGAATCGGGTGGACTACAAGCCCAAAGCGCTGTCGGGGGGCCAGAAGCAGCGGGTGGCGATCGCCCGTGCCCTGGTCAACCAACCGTCGCTGATTCTGGCGGACGAGCCGACTGCTGCCCTGGACAAAAAATCAGGCCGCGACGTGGTGACACTGATGCAGAACCTGGCCAAGGAGCAGGGCTGCACCATTCTGATCGTCACCCACGACAACAGCATTCTGGATGTGGCCGATCGGATTATTAACCTGGTGGATGGCCATCTGGAGTCGGATGAAACGCTTCAGCATTTTGTCGATACCCATGATCCAAAGACTCTGGATCGCCGCATGTTCATTCTGTGATTTTTTATGTCGCTAACTTTTACGAACGCTGCGCAACAGGTGTCCTATCAGAAGGTGTCGGACTATTTGACGACGTCGGAATTATTCAAGGACGGTATGCGATCGCGCCTGGATCAGCCGCAATTTGACCTGCTCTATGGTTCCACGATGGTGGAAGTGGAAGTCTTGCCCTGGGAGTTTCACCCCTGGGAATCACGGGATCTGGCGATCGTGCGGGCTTCCAGTTGTGTCACTGTTGGCAGTTCACTGGACTGTGATCTGACTCGTTTTCTGCTGACTGAAAATCGGCGGATGCGGTTTGGAGCCTTTCACCTGGATGATTCGGGGCAGGTGATTTTCTCCCACAGCGTCCTCGGCGGCGACAATATGGATTTGATGGAGCTGCAAAGTTGCATTTTGTCAGTGGTGACTGTAGCAGACACCTATGACGACATCATTACGCAGAAATTTGGTGGCCAAAGAGCGGTGGATCGGCGGGCAATCGAGATTTAGAGCTGATCTGAAAAACCGAATTTGAGCAGGTGCAGCGCTATAGCGCTGCACCTGCTCAAATTTCCGAGTGACGCGGGCGAAGCCCGCATCACTCGGAAATTTGGTTCTGGAAGTTTCACGGTGAGATGTAACCCTGCACCCGCCCAAATTCTTTTTCTTGAATGAATGCTGAGTTCTACCCTGTGAAGGAGAAACATCCCACTCTCAATAGACGCACCCTGACGAAGGAATTTGTAAGGTGAAAAGCGTTCAAAACAGAAATTGGTTGATCAGGAGTTGGGTATGAAAGCCGGACAACTATAGCGGTTCTCACTCGGGTGAGGTGCGGGGTGCAGGGGTGAAACCCCTGCGTGGGGGCACCGCCCCCACACCCCCTCTGTACCCCATAGGAGTGGGAACCGCTATATTTGCCCTGATTATGGGTATTTTCTTCTTGCTGGCAGGCATTATGGGATTCATTCCTGCACTCGTTCACAATCCTGTGAACGCTGGTGCGGGCTACGGTTACCTGCTGGGTCTTTTTCCGATTAACTATCTGCATAACCTGATTCATATCGTTGTGGGTCTTGCAGGTATACTCACGTCAATTTCCCTCGATAGCTCCCGCGTCTACGGTCGCGCCCTGGCGATTTTCTACGGTCTGTTAGCAGTGATGGGGTTGATCCCGGTTGCCAACACCACCTTTGGTCTGATTCCCATCTTTGGCAACGATGTCTGGCTGCATGCTGTGAGCGCGGCGATCGCCTTCTACTTTGGTTTCATCGCCCAGCCCGGTCTGCTGAAGATCTCCACCGAACCGGAGGCAGAAGTTGAGGACTATTTCCCCCAGAGTCTGTCCTAGTAGTCCACCAAAGAAACTTTGCCTGGTTAGGGGTTTGCCATAAAATAAAATCCCAGCAAAACCCCAGTTTTAGTTTGGCGCAGCTTCGCCGCGCCAAACTAAAACTGGTACTTTATTTCGTTGCAAGTCCCTTAGTGTGCCGCGCTTCGCGCGGCACACTAACCAGGCAAAGTTTTTCAACCAGGCAAAGTTCGCTTGGCGAACTACTAGAAACTTTCCAGATTTTTTGCTTGAGAGGTGCGCGACGCGCACCTCTCACTGGAGTTTCGATTGAATTGCTCCGATTTTTTCTGAAACGCTGACTGCGTCAGCGTTTCAGAAAAAATCGGCACCAGGATTAAATATGCCGCGAAACTCCCTCGCAGAGGGAGTTTCGCGGCATTGTAGAAAAAAAGTCCAGCTCTCAAGCAAAAAATCTGTGATCAAATCAGCAGCACTCTCCCTCACTCCGTAAGATGGAGAGATGGGAGAAAGTTCAGTTCAATCAAAAGATGCCCGTCAGGTGGCTTTTTTAGGGCTACTGTCAGTGCAGCGAGGGGCCTTTGCCGATGTCGCGCTCGATCAGTTGCTGCATCGGTCTGACCTATCGGAGGCCGATCGCCGTCTGGTTACAGAATTAGTCTATGGCTGCGTGCGGCGATCGCGCACCCTCGACGCCCTCATCACCCAACTGGCCAAAAAGCCTGCCGACCAGCAGCCCCCCAAACTTCGTCTGATTCTGCACCTGGGGCTGTACCAACTGCGTTACCTGAGCCAGATTCCGCCATCAGCAGCGGTCGATACCACGGTTTCTCTGGCTCGTCAGAATGGACTGAGCGGCCTGACGGGATTTGCCAATGGTCTGTTGCGGCAATACCTGCGGCTGAAGGAACAGGCTCCCGACCCGCTTCAGCTTCCGAATGATCCGGTTTCTCGCATTGCGGTACTGCACAGTTTCCCGGAGTGGATTGTGGAGGTGTGGCGATCGCAGTTTGGCCTGGAGACTGCCGAACAACTTTGTGAATGGTTGAACCGTCCTCCTCATATTGATTTGCGGGTAAATCCCCTGCTGACAACTCTAGACCAGGTGGAAGCGGCCATGCAGGATGCAGGCGTCGCCGTCAGCCGCATTCCGGGGCTACCGCAGGCGTTGCGGCTTCCCAGTGGATCCGGGGCAGTGCAGCGGCTACCGGGGTTCTCCGAGGGTTGGTGGAGCGTGCAGGATGGGAGTGCGCAACTGGTGGGTCATTTACTCGATCCGCAGCCGGGGGAGACGGTGGTCGATGCCTGTGCGGCACCCGGCGGAAAAACAACGCACATTGCAGAACTGATGGGCGATCGCGGTGTGGTGTGGGGGTGCGATCGCAACGCCAGCCGCCTGAAAAAACTTACCGAAAATGCGCAGCGCCTGAAACTCCACAGTATTCAACTGCGAGTGGGCGATAGCCGCAGCTTTGAGGATTTCCGAGCGCAGGCCGATCGGGTGCTGCTGGATGCCCCCTGCTCCGGCCTGGGGACTTTACACCGCCACGCAGATGCTCGCTGGCGACAAACATCCGATTCCGTGCAGCAACTCGCCCAACTGCAAACAGAACTGCTGACCGAGGCAGCTACCTGGGTCAAACCGGGGGGCGTTCTTGTCTATTCCACCTGTACCCTCCACCCCGATGAGAACGAGGCTGTGGTTGAGGCTTTTCTGTCACAGCACCCAGACTGGCAAATGGATCCACTGCCTCACAAAATCGTTGCTCTAACAGCGCCGAACAGGCAGAGCAGTACCGGGACAAATGCTCCCGAATGGCTGAAGGTTCTTCCCCCAGAGTTTGACCTGGATGGATTTTTTATGGTGCGCCTGAAGCGGTCTGGCCTTGATTAAGTCAAAAAAGCGCGGCGTTGCCGCGCTTTTTTGACAAGAACTATGAGGAAGACTCGTCCTGCTTAATTTCTGGAACGACATCGGGCCGTGACTTATCCTCCCAACCTGGGGGGCGCTTCGAGTTGTACCAGGCAATCGAACCAATGCTAACAGCAGCTATAAAACCCACCACATACACCGCCGTAAATAGCCAGGGGAAATGGGACGCCGCCCCTGCTCCAACATCCAGTAACACAAGCATCCAACTTTCTCCTTAAAATCGTAACCCGAACTATTTGAAGGGTATCTAAAGCGCTTCGCGCCTGGATAAGGTACAGATTTTTGTGAGAGAACCGCACTCCGCGCGGCTCTCACGTGAAAATCTGTACTGCACCAGACTGAGAAACGCTCTAAGCGCGATTAAGTCTGAAACCCAAAGATCGATTTTGCCCTTCGACTTCGCTCGGGGTGAAACAGCTTTTTGGATTTTGACTTTTTCCACGCCCACTTACTGACTGGACTTTTGACTATTTTTTCTACGATGCCGCGAAACGCTCTCTGCGAGAGCGTTTCGCGGCATGTTTTGTTTTAGCGCCGATTTTCTCTGAAACGCTGACTGCGTCAGCGTTTCAGAGAAAATCGGCGCAATTTAGTCAAAAGTCCAGTTCATAAACAGCAGCGTCAGGACGTAATCCTTGTACTGAGAGGCATCCATTCCGCCGCGCAGTTCGTCGCAGCTTGCCCACAGGGAGCTATAAAGTTCGGTCTTCTTAACAGCCATTTAGCTTGAGCAGATAGGATTTGGGTCGGGTCGGCAAGCCGACTCCAGGGGGCAGTCCTGGTCTAGAGTAATCAGTTCTTCTAGCGGCGTTGCTTA
>JBIKWV010000229.1:0-6746 GCA_044356135.1 Elainellaceae cyanobacterium | reverse complement strand
CTGTTTCCCAGGGTTTATGGATGGCCCCTAGCTCGTTACCGAGATAACGGGCAGGTTTAGCAATGTCGGGGGTCAGGAGGCTCTCGATCGACTGTGGCACAGCGGTAAACTTCAGCGAAGTGTTGGTTCTGAACAGTCTCCACTATACCGAACATCTCCAATAGACAGCGGCCTTCTGCCTGTATCGGACAGACATCAGGCGTTGCGAAGCAGTTATGCTCTCTTAGAAACAGACCCAGTATTAAGTGCTCCTCCATCAATACTGTGAAATGCCTGATCCAGTTGTGTCAGCTCGAAAATAATTTGAATCGAAGGGGGAACCTGACATAGGCCAAACCGCTTGCCTGACTGCTGTGCTTGATTGAGGGCCGCGACCAGCGCCATCAAGCCAGCACTATCCAATGACTCTACGGCGCTCATATCCAGAAGCAAAGCGGTGTGCTGCTCTGAGGCCAGCAATTCGCTCAATTGAAGCTTAAAGGCGACGGCAGTTGATGCATTAATGTGACCGGAAGGCCGCAAAATAAAGGTTGAGGGATATTCGGCTACACGCTGCATCTTTTTATCCTGCTCGTACTGAAGATTGAACAAGGGTGCACTAATTAATTCCATAAAAGTCCTTATCGCTTCCGGATGGTCTCTAAAGGTTGCGTATTCCGATGCAATCCTAAACTAACGTTATGGCCACCCTATATTTTTAAGAGAGGACTCGTCAGGGAAAAGTACTTAACTATACGTTTTACCGAAAAAATACGGAGAAAACAGACTACATTGACCAAAATCTATCCTCTGGAATATTTATCAAAGTGTGAGTTCGGTCAAGAATAGCGGAAGAGCTATAGCTCCACATACCTGAACTTTAGAAGAAGCTACTGTTGCCCTTTTGGGGCCTCTTTGTGATGTCTCTCATGAAGCTTACGTAAAGGGTTTTTGTAGCCAGTATGAAGTGCTTTTTGAAAACCCCGCCAGGACTGTAGGGACAGCGCTTCTCAAACTCCACAGTGATTTAGATCACATTACACACCGCCTGTAGATCACTTCTCTCCAGGGGTATTCAACAGAGAATTAATACTGTAACCCGCCCCCTTCTCCAGTGGTAACTCTTATGAAGACCGGTCACGTCATCCGCAAACTCGTCTCGAAGGCGTTATACATCAAACAACTCACCCCCGATATTGAGAACGAGATTAACTATGAGCTGACTCGTCAGGGCTATATCTCTGACGCAGATTATGAAGCACTTGAGCTGTTGATGTCAGAAATGGACGCAGGACGGATTCGTCTCGTACCCAGCCCCTGAGATGTTTTTCCTCGCAGCTTATTGCTTCACTCCAGTAGTTAACCGTCATTAAGATTAGCGTTAAGCCAGGAATGCTTCAGGGTGCGTTTTCCATAGGCTTTGGGTAAAACTTTGCAGATGCTGATAAGCGGTTTGCTCATTTCCCGGTTCTAATTTTGGACTGCTTAGAAGCGTCAGGATCGGGATGACCTCAGTATCAAGGGCTGGTCGGAACAATCGGATAGGCAGCAGCAGATCGACGCCGCCTCGTAAGTCCTGTATCTCTTCTTGAGAATCTTCTATCCTCGTTGCCATAGCGACAGGTATCTGGCCGATATCCAATGACATCGTTAGAAACAGTGGCCTGACCCAGCAGAGGGGTCGAGCTTCTGCAATCTGGATCACTTCGACAAAGAGGTGCATCTGCTTGTGGTCGATGCAAAGGATTTGAGCAGGGTGGAATGTACCAGATGCAACCATAAAAACCACCATTTTCGCTGGTCAGGTTGAAGTTGTTGGGGGAGTGGTCTAGGATGTTAGAAACTTCAGGATGTTAAGTAATCTATAGCATTTCCCGCTGTGATGAGGTATGGGGGGTTTTTGGGGGCTTCGCCCCCAGGCAGGGGCATTCCCCCTGAAACCCATACCTCATCCAACTGAGAAACGCTACAAATAATGGACTGCAAATTTGCAATTCGCCTCTGAGAAGCCACCTGAATTCAGCGTTATGGCTCATGCAGCAGGATTGAGAGGATTGCTTGGCAGGTACCGGATGGGATAGCTAGTCTTGAAGAGTTCAGTTCGCTCCGCGAAGAATCCACCTTTAATGATTACAGAGAGGTTAGAGCTGTGTCCGTCGAGACAATTGAACAACGTTCAACGTCCCGCCAGCACGCGCCCCGTTATAAGGTTCTGTTGCACAACGACGACTTCAATACAATGGAGCATGTCGTTCAGGCGCTGCTGAAGACCGTTGCCAGTTTAACGGTTCCCCAGGCTGTGAGCATTATGATGGAGGCTCACACCAACGGAGTTGCTCTGGTGATTACCTGTGCTCAAGAGCATGCTGAGTTCTACAGTGAAACGTTAAAGAATCAGGGCTTGACCAGCACGATTGAGCCGGATGAATAGCTGTCCTGTTTGATTGATTTTCAGAGACAGCCTGAGGTCTATGCCGAGATCGCCTCTCCATGATTATCTCACTACAAAATCTGGCGTTGCTGAATTCATCCCTGAATTAAGCAACGCCAAAAATCTTTAGCCAGGGACAAATAATGTTGGGTCAATTTCAACACAGCTCATTGAGACTTGAGGTCGAGGCTACTCAGGTGGCGATCGCCGACAGCCTGCTCCGCCCTGATCGGATTCGGCAGTGGCTGTGGACGCAAAGGTTGCCTATGGGTCTACCTGATTACCTGTTCCCTGGACTCGAATTTGCTAGTTATGTGGGTCCTATTGAGGTGCGTCACTCTGTCACAACTGTCACTCCGGATGGTCTTTTTCTTTCCCTGAGCGGCGGTATTGACGGTGTTCACCAGTGGCACTGGGGAGAGGGATGGGTGCAGTCCTCGCTCGAAGGCATTTCGCTGTTGCCGTTGAATCTTGGACAGACGATCAGTTTGTTCAGTTTGCGCCAGTTTCTAGACCGCAGGGACAACCTGGCCTCTTGACTATTTTTCCTGCAATGCCGCGAAACGCTCTCTACGATAGCGTCAAGTTGTTCTTCAGAGAGGCGCAGCAAAGCTGCGCCTCTCTCAAAAGCAATTACAGGTTAATTCGTTCACGATCCTAAAATCCAGATTCTGGGCTGATGGGGTATGTGGTTTCCGAATCTCCGTTTGGGGCTACAATGCCGGTTCTCAAACGGACAGAATCGGCGTGGGAAGGTAGACCTTCAGCCGTAGCCAGGGTGTCAACTGCGGTTGCGACCTGTTGGAGGGCAGTCGCAGAATATTGGATCAGGCTGGAGTGTTTCATAAAAGTTTCAACACTCAACGGAGACGCATAGCGAGCTGAGCCAGAGGTCGGCAACGTGTGATTGGGGCCTGCCAGGTAGTCCCCAACTGCCTCAGGCGTAGAGTTCCCCAGGAAAATCGCTCCAGCATGGCGAATTTTTTCAAGTAGAACCCAGGGATCTGCGACTTCAAGTTCCAGGTGTTCTGGTGCAAATTCGTTGGATAGCTCAGCCGCAGTTTCCAGGGAGTCTACGACAACAACGAGACCATAGTGCGCAATTGCCTTCTCGGTTAGCAGGCGTCGAGGGTGATTCACCAGCATTCGCTCCACCTCTGCAACCACTTTTAACGCCAATCCGTGGTCGGTGGTCAGTAGAATTGCAGCGGCCATCGGATCATGCTCAGCCTGGGCCAGCAGATCGGCTGCAACGTGGAGGGGATTGGCAGCGCTATCAGCAATTACCAGAACCTCTGAGGGGCCAGCCAGGGAATCGATCCCTACCGTGCCATAGACCAGTTTCTTGGCAAGCGTCACGTAAATATTGCCAGGACCAGTAATGACATCGACTTTGGGAATCGTATCAGTCCCAAATGCGAGAGCAGCGATGGCCTGCGCCCCGCCTACCCGATAAATCTCCTGGACACCTGCTTCCTGGGCTGCCACAAGCACCGCTGGATTAATGCTTTTGTCCGGTCCTGGAGGCGTCATCATGACAATCCGAGAGACTTTGGCCACCTTTGCCGGAATCGCATTCATAAGGACAGTACTGGGATAGGCAGCCCGCCCGCCTGGAACGTAGATTCCTGCCCGATCAACGGGAGTGAAGCGTTTCCCCAGAACCACTTCGTTCTCACCAAACTGCACCCAACTCCTGGGAATGCGCTGTCGGTGGAATGCCTCAATATTCTGGCAGGCCAACCGAATTGCAGCCAGCAGCTCGTTGGAGACCTGTTGATAGGCGGCATCCAACTCGGAGCCACTGACGCGCAACTCATCTACTTTGAGGGTTAGCTGGTCAAATTCCTCGGTGTAGTGCAGCACTGCGCGATCGCCCTGTCGTTTGACCGCCTGGAGGACCTGCTGCACGGTTGCCTCTTTGTGGAGAATTTGCTCATCGTGGGTGCGATCGCAAATTCGCCGCAGTTCCGTTAATGCTTCAGAACGCTGATTGATAATTCGCAGCATTGCTTAAGGGTGTGAAAAAGCCAGTCCGTGAGTTTCTTCTGTTCAGATGTGAGATCTGCATCCAGAGCTGTCAAAGTCGGATAAGTGCCAGCATGTGGACTGCCAGGTTGACCTACCGGGGATGACCTTACTACTAGATTAGCTTGGATTTTTCAAGGATTATGTGTTGCAGTTGGACGATCGGGGAAAACTCGCCAGAAAATTACCGAGAAAAATCAAGATTTAGACTGTGCAGGAGAGGACTCTCTACGCTATGATGGTCTATTGCCGAAAGCTTAACATTTTCATTGATAGGGGCAAACCGTGGCAAATATTAAGTCTGCAGTGAAGCGGGTCAAGATTGCAGAGCGCAACCGACTCCGCAACAAGTCCTACAAGTCTGCCGTTAAAACTCTGAGCAAGCGTTATCTGACTGCGTTGAGTCAGTACAGCGCAAACCCGACCCCTGAACTTGAGCAAGAAGTTCAGCAGCGGATGTCGGCTGCCTTCAGCAAGATCGACAAAGCCGTAAAGCGAGGAGTTTTGCACCCCAACAATGGTGCCCGTAAAAAGTCGAATCTGGCGAAGGCCCTGAAGCGTCAAACCGCAACGGTTTCTTAGACCTCCGATGGCATTGTTGCCGCCCTCCTTCACTGAATCGCCCTAAACGTCGATCGCCCCCAATGCAGCTCGTTGATACCCACGTTCATCTCAACTTTGAGAGCTTTCAGCCAGATCTGGCGGAGGTTGCTGCTGCATGGCGTGAATCCGGAGTGGTGCGGCTGGTGCATTCCTGCGTAGAACCAGGAGAATTTGGGGCGATCGCCGCCATTGCTGATCGCTTCCCTGAAATTTCTTTTGCAGTTGGGTTGCACCCACTCGATATGGACAAGTGGGAACCTGGGATCGCCGAGCGAATCCACCATTTGGCTACCGCTGATACGCGGGTAGTTGCGATTGGGGAGACGGGCCTTGATTTTTTTAAGGCCACTGATCACGAGATTCAGAAGGAAGCTTTCGCTGCTCAGTTGGCAATCGCCCAATCGCTAGATCTGCCTGTGATCATCCACTGCCGTGATGCTGCTGCCGAGATGGCGGAACTGCTGCGGGGTTTCTGGCGTGATTGTGGCTCGGTGAAAGGGGTGATGCACTGCTGGAGCGGTACTCCGGAAGAAACTCGGTGGTTTCTTGATCTGGGTTTTTACATCAGTTTCAGTGGCATCGTCACCTTTAAGAATGCGGTTCAGGTGCAGGAATCGGCACAACTGGTTCCCAATGATCGGATTTTGGTAGAGACAGACTGTCCATTTCTGGCTCCGGTTCCCCATCGGGGCAAAGGGCGCAACCAGCCTGCCTATGTCCTGCACGTGGCGGAGCAGGTGGCAAAGTTGCGAGGAGTAGCGGTGGAGGCGATCGCTGCCCAAACAACTGAGAACGCCTGCAAGCTTTTCAGGCTAACGCTTCCTGCCACTTCCCCTGAAGTTGTGGAGGTCTAGTCGCTCCAGCTTGTGCTTCTATCAGTGGCTCCAATGATTTGTCAAGTGCTTTGATGCAAAATCAATGCCACAGATTCAAATCTTTACGGCATAATCTTAAGAAGTATGAGAATTTTCAAACGGATGCTCCGAAATAGACATTGACTGCTTCAGGTATCAGTCATTCGATTGGCCGCTGCTGGAGGGCAACTGCCTTCCAACGATAGATTCAATCCCGTCCACCCCAAAGCGATCGTCCCCTTATTTGATATTGCTAAGGCTCTCAACAGAAAATCCTGCGCCTACGGCTGACCGTTTTGATTCAGTCCCCAGCTTCGGGGTCTGAGTTTTCTTGTTGTCGAGAAATCTCGACTGCATTTTTTCCCAGTGTAATTCAGGGCCTTGCCCTGAGCGTGACCCGTTCGAGGAGACGCATGACTAACGCAGCATTACAGCCCACCATTAACTTTACGCTACCTGATCTGGTAGAGATTCAGCGTGCCAGCTTCCGCTGGTTTCTGGAAGAAGGATTGATTGAGGAACTGGACAGCTTCTCGCCCATCACTGACTACACGGGCAAACTGGAACTTCACTTCCTGGGCAAAGACTATAAACTCAAGCGTCCGAAGTACGACGTGGACGAAGCAAAGCGACGAGATGCCAGCTACGCCGTACAGATGTACGTCCCCACTCGCCTGATTAATAAAGAGACGGGCGAGATTAAGGAACAGGAAGTCTTCATTGGCGATCTCCCCTTGATGACCGACCGGGGTACCTTCATTATCAATGGTGCAGAGCGGGTGATCGTCAACCAGATCGTCCGTAGTCCGGGGGTATACTACAAAGCCGAGACCGACAAAAACGGACGGCGC
>JBIKWV010000228.1:0-6748 GCA_044356135.1 Elainellaceae cyanobacterium | reverse complement strand
TGCGTCCATCTGCGTCCATCTGCGTCCATCTGCGTCCATCTGCGTTCATCTGCGTTCATCTGCGTTCATCTGCGTTCATCTGCGTCCATCTGCGTCTCCCATCCATGCAAACCACCCACCCCCTCACCGATCGCATTCACCACCACATCCTCAATAGCCCCCACCAACGCATCACCTTCGCTGAATTTATGGAACTGGCGCTTTACGACCCGGAGGAGGGCTACTATGCCACCAACCGGGTCAACATTGGCGCAGGAGGAGATTTTTTTACCTCGCCACATCTGGGAGCGGATTTTGGGGAGTTGCTGGCGGAACAGTTTGCGGAGATGTGGCATCGGATGCAGCGGCCTGCCCGGTTTACTCTAGTGGAGATGGGGGCCGGACAGGGCTTACTCGCCCAGGATGTGCTGCGCTATTTGCATCGGCACCATGACGGGTGTTTTGAGGCGCTGGAGTACATCATTGTCGAAAAGGCGTCGGCGCTGATCGCGGAACAGCAGGAGCGACTGCAATCGCTGACTCGCTCCTGGGGACAGCTCCACTGGCACACCTGGGAAGAAATTCCGCCCGATTCGATTGTCGGCTGCTGTTTTTCCAATGAGTTGGTTGACGCGTTTCCGGTGCATCGCGTCAAGCTCGTTGAGGGTCAACTCCAGGAAATCTACGTGGGAGTCGGGGAAGCAGGAGGGGCAGCTTTCTGCGATCGCCCCGCTCCCCCGTCAACCCCCCAACTGGCGGACTACTTTCGGTTTACAGGGGTGGATTTGCCGGGAAGTGCCTACCCGGAGGGCTACGAGACCGAGGTGAATCTAGCGGCACTGGATTGGATGGCAACGGTGGCTGCACGGTTGCGCCAGGGATATGTGCTGACCATTGACTACGGTTACCCTGCTCAGCGCTACTACAGTCCCCTGCGGCGGGAGGGGACGCTCCAGTGTTATTACCAGCACGCCCACCACAATGCCCCCTACCGCTACGTTGGCCAGCAGGATATTACAGCTCACGTTGATTTCACGGCACTGGAGCGCCAGGGGGAGTGGCATGGGCTGGAGACGCTGGGACAGACGGCGCAGGGACTATTCCTGATGGCGCTGGGGCTGGGCGATCGCATTGCGGCTTTGTCGGAGGCGAACCCACGGGAAATTCCGCTCCAGGAGATTCTGAGACGACGGGAGGCGCTGCATTCCCTGATGAACCCGATGGGTCTGGGAGGATTCACCGTACTGATTCAGGGGAAACAGTTGGATGCCGCAGGGAGATTATTAAAAGGACTGTGCCCGGTAGGATTGGGCTGAAAAACTGCTGAATTGTTGATTCTTCCTGTGCGAAGCAGATCAGCAATCTACTGAGTTGTCAAGCACATACTGGCCCTCTCATCTTACGGTAAGCTTTTTGAAATAATTGTTACTTCTGTCCCTGATGTGTAATCGGTGTAAATTCCTGTGACCTCTGTGCCCCCAGCTATCCTGATTGATGGCTCTGCTAGCGCTTGGGGCATTGTTGTTGCTCCAGATACACCCGCATTGCAGGTGATTCAATCGATGCTCCAGCGTCGGCTCAACATTACGCTGGTGGTGGGACGCGATTCAACTCTCCCCACCCTGTTAGGGCTGTTTACTGAGCAGGAAGCCTGGCCGATGATTCTGTCAGCAAAGGAAGCCCTCGAAGCTGTTGCGATCGCTTCCCTCATGGCTCCTGTTCCTCCCCCGCTGACCGAGGAAACGCTGGCTCACCCGCAGGATTGTCTGGCTCAGTTTAAGCTGCACAACGTTCGCTACCTGCCTGTGGTCAATGCGCAAAATGTTCTGGTGGGTTTATTGATGCCGGAGCATTGCTATGTTCAATTGGGAGGCATCAATACTGCTACCGCCAATCCAGAGAACGGTCAGAACCATTACCTGGCGATCGCCATCCATCAATCACGGCTTTACGAGCAGGTGCGACAGCTCAATCTGACCCTGGAACAACAGGTGCAGCATCATACGAGCGAGCTGCAACAATCCCTGCTGTTCGGCGACCTGCTGCGGCGCATTACAGACCGGGTGCGGGAGAGCCTGGATGAACAGCAAATCTTGCAAAACGTGGTGAAGGAACTGGCGGAGGCACTCAACACCCATAGCTGTGATACAGGTCTTTATGACCTGGAGCGGCAAACTTCCACAATCTTCTGTGAGTATTTGCGCTCGGAGATCAACATGGCTCAGGGGGTGACATTTGCAATGGATGATCATCCCCACATCTACCCGCTGCTGCTGGCAGGCCACGCAATTCAGTTCTGCTGGACAAACCCACCCTTAAGGGCTGTCCGGTCGCAGGTAGAGCGTTTTTCAGTGCTGGCCTGTCCGGTGATTGACGATCAGGAGGTAATTGGGGACATGTGGGTCTACCGTCCCTGCAATGACTACTTCGAGGAAGCCGAGGTACGGCTGGTGCAGCAGGTGGGCAACCAGTGTGCGATCGCCATTCGCCAGTCCCGGCTTTATCAGGCGGCAAAGTATCAGGTGGAGGAGTTGGCTCGCTTGAACTACCTGAAAGACGACTTTCTCAGCAGTGTGTCCCATGAACTACGGACGCCCATGTCGAATATTAAGATGGCCACTCAAATGCTGGAGGACATCCTGGGGGAGCACAATCTGCTCGACGACATCACGGCTCCCATCCCCCGATACTTTCAGATTATCAAAGAGGAGTGCCAGCGGGAACTGAGTCTGATTAATGATTTGCTGGATCTATCACGGCTGGATGCGGGGACGGAACCCCTGCTGCTTTCCACCCTCAGTCTGGAGGACTGGCTGCACGACCAGATTGAACCCTTTCGAGAGCAGGCGCAGCAGCAGCAGCAACAACTTTTGCTGGATATCCCGACCGGACTGCCGCCCCTGACAACAGATTTTTCTTACCTGGGAAGAATTCTCACAGAGCTGCTGGAAAATGCTTGCAAATACACCCTATCGGGGGAGACTATCCGCGTCTCAACGACGGCGACCCTTGCGGTATCTGCGAAGCAGCACGCCGGAAATCTGCCTTATTTGTTATTGGAGGTCAGCAATTCTGGGGTTGAAATTCCTGCGGCAGAGACAGAGAAAATTTTTGACCGATTCTATCGCATTCCCAGCCACGACCCCTGGCGATATGGAGGCACTGGCCTGGGGCTGGCGCTGGTCAAAAAGCTCACCGAGCAAATTCAAGCGACCATTACCGTGGAGTGCCAGAACGGCTGGAACTGTTTCCGCGTCAAGCTACCCCTGGAAATTACAGGCTAATTGACGACCGCCAGGAAGGGGTGTTCGGGTTCACTTGATGTGACCAGATGGAATCCGCCTTAAGAGGGAATTCATTCCACGCTGGCTCCGGTAACTTTGGTATGGCGTCCTCATGTGATTTTTCTCCACCAGCATTTGAAGCTCCTCCTGCGCACTGCTAAATGGTGTCCTGAGCATCCATGAATTCCTCCCCCAATGATTCTGAAACCGATGTATTGCTTCTGCGAATCTCGCCATTGATTGGCAGATTGGTCGCAGTGATTGGGGGCATCGTTCTGGTTGGCTGGCTCCTCAACATTGAGAGATTCAAAATGGGATTTTTTCCAGGCGATGTGACGATGAAAGCGTCCGCCGCCATTTGCTTTGTGCTACTTGGTCTGGCACTCAACCTGAGACCACTTCCCTACTCCCCAAAACGCACCACACAACCAATGGCTGTTGTGCTGGCGATCGCCGTTCTCAGCATCGCTACGCTGACGCTTGCAGAGTATGCTTTTGGCTGGCATTTTCCGGCCCTCTTCTCAGACCCCCCCAGCGTTGCCTCACCCTTTCCGAATCGGATGGGCCCCAACACAGCTATCTGCCTGGTTCTGGCCAGCATTTCGATGCTTTTGCTCTCGCTTTCACCTCGCTGGTATCGACTCTCCCAGTGGTTGGCGTTGATTGTTGCCGTAATTGCCCTGCAAGCATTGGTCGGCTATGCCTATGGGGTGCGGTTGCTCTATCAGATCACCGCTACCACCTCAATGTCGTTATCGGCTGCGATCGCCCTGCTGTTGCTGGCTCTGGGAATTCTAGGCAGCACCTCCCGATACGGCATCATGCGCACCCTGACAGGCTCCTTTGAGGGCAGCCGTATGGCTCGATGGTTAATACCAGTCGCCATCCTGTTGCCTCCTCTGCTGGGCTGGATCGCGTTGAAGGGAATTGTTTTAGGCATCTACAACCCGGTGCTGGTTCTATCGCTGCTGGTCATGGCGATGCTGTGTGTCTTTGTGGCTGTGATCTGGATGACTGCTGCCCTCCTCAACCGCAGCAGTTCTGAAAGGGAGCGAGTTTCCTATGCGCTGAACGAGGTCAGAGAACAGTTGATAGCCACTCTGGAAATCGCCACTGACGGCTTCTTTGCCCTCGATAACCGGTGGCAACTGATCTATATCAACCAGAAAGCAGAACAAATTTGCGGGCGATCGCGTCTGGAGATGCTACACCAGGATTTCTGGCAGATCTTCCCTGAGGCTCTGGGAACAGTGGTGGAGCAGCAGTTCGATCAGGCGATGGCAACACAGAAGGTGACTGAATTTGAAACCATTCTCCCCAACTATGGGATATGGGTGGAGATGCGGGTGTTTCCAAGCCACCGGGGTCTGGCCGTGTATTGTAGGGATGTCACTCGAAGCAGGCGCGTCGAGCAAAAATTGCGGCGGAGTGAAGCGAGGCTGAGTAGTTTTGTCGAATCCAACGTCATTGGGGTGCTGATCGGTGATGTGGAGGGTGGCATTCATGAGGCCAATGATGAACTGCTGAGGATCATCGGCTACACGCGAGATGATCTGGATAATGGCCACCTGCGATGGACTGATTTGACCCCACCAGAGTACCTGCAACTGGATGCAGAGCGCGTGGCAGAAGCCCGACTGCGGGGAGCCTGCACGCCCTACGAAAAACGCTACATTCACAAAGACGGTACCCAGGTTCCTGTGCTGGTAGGCTACGGACTGGTGGGCGAGGAGCGGTGGGAATCGATCGCCTTCATTCTCGACCTGACGGAACTGAAGCAACTCGAAGCGACTCTGCGTCAGCAGGCTGAAGAACTGACCCAGGCGAATCGCCTCAAGGACGAATTCCTGACGGTTCTTTCTCACGAACTTCGTACCCCACTGAACCCCATCCTGGGATGGTCAAAGCTTTTGCAAACCCGCAACTACGACCGCGATCGCACCCTCAAAGCGCTACAAACCATCGAGCGCAATGCCAGAGTGCAGGCCCAACTGGTGGAGGATTTGCTGGACGTTTCCCGCATCTTTCGGGGCGAAATGAAGCTGCACATCACCCCTGTAAATCTGCCCGAACTGATGGCTCAAACTGTGTCCACCGTTCGCCCCAGCGCCGCAGAGAAACAAATTCAAATTTACTGTCAGATCAACCCAATCTCCAACCTCTGCATGGGAGACCCTCGGCGCTTGCAGCAGCTCATCTGGAATCTATTGTCGAATGCGATCAAATTCACGCCAGAAGGGGGGCGGGTAGATGTGCGGTTGGAGATGGAAGTAGATGAGTGGATGAGTGGATGGGTGGATGGGATGACAGGTAGAAGGAATAATGGGATGACGGGAAAAATAGATGAGGAGCACTCTCCCACTCATCTACCCATCCACCCTGTTCTTGAGCCTTTCGAAAGATCCACTCTCTCCTCCTTTGCCCAAATCACCGTCACCGACACAGGCATTGGCATCTCTCTCGACTTCCTGCCCCACATCTTTGATTCGTTTCGGCAGGCCGACAGCAGTTCAACACGATCGCAGGGGGGACTGGGATTGGGATTGGCGATCGCCCATCACATCACTGAAATACACGGGGGCCGGATCTGGGCAGAGAGCGAGGGACGGGGCAAAGGGAGCCGCTTTGTGGTGCAGTTGCCGCTACAGGCGAGTAGAGACGCTCATGGCCAGCATCATAGTCGAGTCAATGGCAACAGCTACGAAGACTCAAACAGTTATCAGAATGGGAAATCTGTCACGCTTACAGGCGGAGATACGAGTGGGAAACTACTCGATTCAGCGGAGGGTGTGACGGATTCGCAGATTCACCAGACAACACTCAGCCCTTGTGTCAGACATCGGCTGCCAGGAGTGAAAATTTTACTTGTAGAAGATGAAGTTGATAATCAACAATATTTGGAAGCTGTACTCACGCAGCAGGGTGCCAGTGTCAGGGTGGCAGACGGTGCAGTAGAAGCGCTCCAGATGTTGACTCAATCGTTGCCTGATATATTAATCAGTGACATTGCCATGCCCAATATGGATGGGAATGAGATGTTGTGCCAGATTCGTCAACAGTCGCCTGAGTCAGGGGGACATCTACCCGCGATCGCCCTCACCGCTTATGCTGACCAGAGCCACAGGCAGGAGGCAATGGCTGCCGGGTACCAGCATTTTCTGGCGAAACCCATCGAGCCAGAGACCCTGATCACTGCCATCGAACAATTGTGCGCCGGGGCAATCAGCTCAGCTATCCACTGACCAGAAAATTATTCACCAAACGGTTACAGAGGGCACGAGGCAGCATGGAAATCAGAGTGTGCTTCCGTATCGCTCTCTTCAAGAAAAGTTTTTTGCATCTCCCCCCTCTGAATGTTGTCATTGTCCCCTCAACTTTTCTCCGCCAGTCCCTTCATTCCCCACGGTCCCTGCTACCTGTGGAAACCCGGTCTGGTTACGCTGCACCTGGCGTCAGATACGCTGATTGCCCTGGCCTACTACTCC
>JBIKWV010000227.1:0-6761 GCA_044356135.1 Elainellaceae cyanobacterium | reverse complement strand
TTCTAGTTCCGCTTTTTGTCCTTAAGTACCTGATTCATCGCGCCCCTGATTTTTTTGATTGGCGATCGGGTGTAGTGCAACTGCCGATGGATAAAGACCTTGTGCAGCAGTTATCTCGGCAAGCCTATCTAGAAAGAGCAGACGTTGAAGAATATAAGATACTTACTCCTGAGAGACGCAGAGAAGCTATTGTCAGAATTAAGTCACTACTGGATGAGCCACAGCAAACGCGGCAAAATGAAGCAGCTCTCTATTTTGAATTAGGGCTTTTGTATGGTAGTGCGGAGGAATATCAGAAGGCGATCTTCAGTTATGACAAAGTGGTGGCGGGCAAACCGGAAGATCACGAAGCTTGGTACAACCGGGGCGTTGTACTAGATGAATTAGGGCGCTATGAGGAAGCAGTCGCTAGCTACGACAAAGCTTTGGAAATCAATCCGAATGATCACCAAACGTGGAACAACCAGGGCGTTGTGCTAGATGAATTAGGACGCTATGAGGAAGCAGTCGCTAGCTACGATAAAGCTTTGGAAATCAATCCGAATGATCATCAAGTGTGGAACAATCGGGGCGTTGCACTAGGCGAATTAGGACTCTATGAGGAAGCAGTCACTAGCTATGACAAAGCTTTGGAAATCAATCCGGATGATCACGAAGCTTGGTACAACCGAGGCAATGCACTAGACGATTTGGGGCGCTATGAGGAAGCAGTCTTCAGCTATGACAAAGCATTAGGAATCAAACCGGACGATCACGAAGCTTGGTACAACCGAGGCAACACACTGGCTAATGTAGAGCGTTATGAAGAGGCGATTCTCAGCTTTGATAAAGCTTTGGAGATTAAACCGGACAAGGACGAAGCTTGGAACAATCGGGGCAATGCACTAGATGATTTAGAGTGTTATGAGGCGGCAGTAGCTAGTTACGATAAAGTACTGGAGATCAAACCAGATAATCATGAAGCATGGAGTAACCGAGGTGTTCCACTGAGTAAGTTGGGTCGCTATGAGGAGGCGCTTGCAAGCTTTGACAGAGCAGTAGAAATCAAGCCGAATTATTACAACGCTTGGAACAACCGGGGTAAAGCATTGGACAATTTAGGGCGTTACAAGGAGGCAGTTGCCAGTTTTGACAAAGCAGTGAAAATCAAACCAAACTTGTACCAAGCGTGGAATAACAAGGGAGTTGTATTAAGTAATTTAGGGCGTTATGAAGAGGCGATAATTTGTTTTGACCATGCAATAGCCGTTCAGCCCAATTATGCAAACGCCTACTACAAAAAAGCGTGTTGTCTCACTTTTCAGGGACAGGTCGATTTAGCATTGGAACAGTTGCAAACGGCCATCAAGCTCGATCCAGAGAATCGGGAGTTGGCAAAGACCGACACAGATTTTGACAGCATCCGGCAGAATGAGCGGTTTCAGGCGGTGTTGCAGGAATAGAGGGGCGATCGCCCCGGTGCTCGATTGCTTTTCAACCTACAACATCACTTCTCAATGCTAATAACAAATGCTTGGATCTTGCCCTCAACGGCTTGTGAACCAAACCGCTCAGCGATCGCGTTTTCGGCAACATCGGTTGCTTCATTGAGCAGCGAAGCATCCCGCGCTTCGATCTCGTTCCGTATAGGGGTTGCCTGACAGTAGGCGAACGCAGGTATCCGAGGAGACGCTGCCCTGCTGCGGGCTGCGACCGTTACAAATTGCGCTGATTTTTCGAACTCTGCGTTTGCAAGATCCTGGTCAATGGTCTTCTGGTCATAGTAACCGTGAGGCGTGCGTACAAAAAAACGCGGTGGATCTTCAGGAAAAATAGATGCGAGTGCGTTGGTTACAACGTCTGCAAATTCGTTTTCTTCAACCCTATCCCAGACATTGAAGAGAAAAATGCCCCCTGGTTTGAGGACGCGACGCACTTCTGAAAATGCGGTGGCTTTATCAGGGAAGAACATGACGCCAAACTGGCAGACCACTGCATCAAATTCTGCATCTGCAAATGGCAACTTCATTGCGTCTGCCTGACGCCACTCGACCGGGCACTGGGTACCAACTGTAGAAGCCTGATCCAGCATCGCTGGATTGAGGTCAGTCGCAACAATCGAGACGCTGTTGCTCAGTTCAGAGGCTAATGCACGAGTGACCACGCCCGTTCCGGCGGCAATTTCAAGGACGCGAGAGAGTGAATGCGATCGCAGCCGATTCACCAGGTCTGCCGCATAGGGTTCAAAAATCATCGGCACCAGATATTCGTCGTATAGCTTTGGAATCGAGCCAGCGAATACATTATCGGTAGCACTCATAGAGCACCTCGCGATGGATTTTATTGTGCTCTAATAATTTAGCGTTTTCGAGTTTCTCGCTGTTTATCATCGTCACCTGCGGGATTACAGGCCACCCGTCAGCGCAACGTGTCCTGACTAAACCGTCGATAACTCCTCGGAGTCTGTCCCATCCAGCGTTTAAAGGCTCGATTAAATGCACTGGGGGCTGAAAATCCCAGCAGAAATGTGACATCGTGAATTGGAATGGTGGGATTTTTGAGGTACTGCAACGCTAATCCTTTATGGGTTTCGTTGAGTAATTCTTGAAAAGATGTGCCCTCTGTGTGCAATTTCCGCTGGAGTTGACGGACGCTGATGGCGAGGGAATGGGCGATCGCATCAATCGTGGGCAATTCTGCTTCCAGGTATTTCACAATTGCCTGAACCACCTGTTGCGTATAGGGTTTCATTCGGTTCATGGACTCCAGCATCGCCTCCGCACGCTGTTCAAACAGCATGAGCAAATCTGAGTCGCTGGATAAAACTGGCCAGTTCAGACAGTTGGCATCAAAGATCAGGCGATGCTTCGGTGCTTGAAATCTCAGTTCAGTTTGAAAGGTGCGATTGTACTCTGTGAGATTATCAGGCGCAGCATAGCGAAACCACGCCCCAGAGAGCTGAAGCCGTCTACCCATCAAGTGCTCCACCGTTGTCAGCAGGGAGACAAAAGTACAGTCCACCACGTATCGCAGTTCCGCCAAAAATAGATCTTTCAAGTCGAAACACTTGTAGGGCAAGCTTTTCAGGCTCTGACTAAGCTGCTCTAAGACGACAGCATGGGGACAATGGCGCGATCGGCTAATTTTTTGGCGGTGATAGTCAATCGGACAATCGGCATAATTCTTACCGTCAGAATGCACTTCATCAAGCAAAGATCTTCATGTCGGATAATTCTTTGAATACCGCACGCCCCTTAGGTGTATTGGGCAGTCGCCCCGTGGTGCGACGAGATTTTGTAGGATTGAGCGATCGCCTCGATTTCTACAAATTCTCACTGAACCGCAGTAGCAATGTCAGGTTTCAACTCTCTGGCTTACAGGCCAATGCCGATCTGGTGATGCTGAACGGCACCGGGCGGATCATTGCACAATCCAGGCAGGGAGGAAATCTAGCAGAACAGATCAGCCGCAACCTTGCTGCTGGCACCTACTACATCCAGGTGGTGAATCGCAGCAGAGGCACACGCTATACGCTCACTGGCTCTGCCACTCTTCCTCCCAACCCCGGCAATGGCACCCTCACCAATCCTTTTAACCTGGGCACCTTAACCGGAGGCACAGTCACCCGTCCCACACAGATTACAACCACTGGCTCGCCCAAATATTATCAGTTCCGCCTGGGGCAGATCAGCGATGTGAATATCCGCCTGAGTCAAATCGTCGGCAATGGCAAGATTGACCTCTACTATGACTTCAATGGCAACGGTCGCCTGGATGCAGCCTCCGAACTGGTTAGTTTTCAGTTTTTCGACCGATTCTCTAACCGTCCCATTTCCAAAGTCCTGCCTGCAACAGGAGCGTTCTTCTTAAAGACGGAACGCAGTATACCCTCCAGTAGTTTTCAATACGACCTCCTGGTCACTACCACCCCATCTCCCGGTAATCTGCCCACCGATCCGGGTACCGAAGAATTCACGGCGTACAATCTGGGCACCCTCAATCGTGGCGGGCAATTTGAGGTCAAAGATTATGTTGGAGAGATCGATGGGACGGATTTTTACCGTTTCACCTTAAATGAGGCCACCACGGTAACTTTCAATCGAGCGGTCACCGCTGGCGACATTAACCCACAGATTTCCATCTTTCAGGACCGGAACAACAACGGGCTGCTGGAGTCGAATGAGAACCTGGGATCCATTATTTTTCCCACGACCACCGAGAGTTTGTCAGCAGGCACTTACTACATTTCGGTGAAGCAATTCAACCTGAACAATACCGCCTATTCGTTAAGGCTGTCGGCTTAGGCCAGTAAAGTCAAAAACCGAGAAGCAGAGGTATCCTTTGCCTGGACGCCACTGCTTCTCGACTACAAACCCTGTCTTGCACAGCTTCTACTGCTCTACCCCTTCAATCGGCGCAAATCCCTGCCGCTGAATGTTCTCACTTATATGGCGCGGCTCCAGGAATTGCAGCAGGTAATCAGGTCCACCCGCTTTAGAACCCACACCCGACAGTTTGAACCCACCAAACGGATGACGAGCCACCACTGCCCCCGTAATATGGCGGTTCACATACAGGTTACCCACCTCAAAGTCCTCGGCGGCGCGATCGATGTGGGAGGGAGTTCGAGAATATAGGCCACCCGTCAGGGCGTACAGCGTACCGTTGGCAATTTCCAGCGCCTCATCAAAGGTCTGCGCTTTCATCACCGCCAGCACGGGACCAAAGATTTCCTCCTGGGCGATCTTGGCGGTTGGAGACACATCCACAAAAATCGTGGGGCCGACAAAGTAGCCGTTGTTGGGAGCAGTCATTTCCAGCGCAACTTTCGCTTCTTCCTTGCCCTTCTCGATGTATGCCTTAATCCGGTTCTGGGCAGCCGCATCGATGACGGGGCCGACCTTCGTTTCGGGATTCTCGGCGGGGGCAATGTGGAGCGATCGCGTCGCCTCCACCAGTCGATTCACAAACGTCTCGTAAATCGGTGCCAGAACAACCACGCGGGAGCAGGCTGAACATTTCTGGCCGCTGTAGCCAAAGGCGGAATACACCACGCCTTGAATGGCCTGGTCCAGGTCAGCGCTTTCGTCCACGATAATGGCGTTCTTGCCGCCCATCTCGGCCACCACCCGCTTCAGGTGTCTCTGTCCTGGTTGCAGCACGGCGGCATCGGCGTAGATGCGACAGCCCACTTCCTGAGAACCCGTGAAGGTGATCATGTGAACGTCGGGATGCTTCACCATGTGAGAACCGACACTGGAGCCTTTGCAGGGAACATACTGGAAAACCCCTTTGGGAATGCCTGCTTCCACCAGGATTTCTGCCAGTTTGGCGGCAATGATTGAGGAGGGTTCTGCGGGTTTCAGCAGGGTGCAGTTCCCTGCCACCAGGGAGGCGACCGTCATCCCGGTGGGAATCGCCAGTGGGAAGTTCCATGGGGAGATGACGACTGAGATGCCTCTGGGCTGGTAGCGGTAGCGGTTGGTTTCGCCGGCGACATCGTAATTTGTCCCCTGATCCAGTCGCTCCATTTCGTCTGCGTAGAAGCAACAGAAGTCGATCGCCTCCGAAACTTCAGGGTCGGCCTGCCCCAATGGTTTACCCGTTTCCAGCACCATCCAGGCGCAGAGTTCATCCCGGCGCTGCTCCATCAAATCGGCGGCACGACGCAGGATGTCGGCCCGCTCCTTCGCAGGCGTCTTTTTCCACGCAGGGAAGGCGGCTTTAGCAGCGGCGATCGCCCTATCTGCTTGCTCCAGACTCATCAACCCGATTTTCCCAATCACTTCAGTGGGGTTCGACGGGTTCACCGAATCAAACGTTTCCAGTGTGTTGACAGACTCGCCGTCAATCAACGGTCTGTACTCTTTTCCTCACTGGCCGCGCACCTGCTGAATGGCGGCGAGGGCGCGATCGCGCTTCTCAGCAATGGCATAATCCGTATCCGCTGCATTGGGGAATTTTCCGTTTGTTAGAGGAGCATGACCATTTGACCCGGCATCTACACTGTGGAGCGTCGGCGGTGCCAGCAGTTCCTCAATCGGGCGCTCCTCTAGGTTCTGCCGCAGGAAGGAACTATTGGCTGTGTTCTCCAGCAGTCGCCGAATCAGGTAGGACATACCGGGGATCAGTTCTCCGTAGGGGCAGTAAACCCGCACCCGATAGCCCTGATCCACCAGTGCTTTGGCCAGTTTGTCTGCCATGCCGTACAGCACCTGCATCTCAAACCGACGACGGGGAACGTTGAGGGTCTGGGCGATCGCCATTGCATACGCCTGGGACCGGACGTTGTGGCTCCCGATCGCCGCATACAGGTACTCGTGGTTCTCCAGCAGCATCCGGGTGAGCTTCTCGAAGGTATAGTCCGTCGAGGATTTGTGCAGAAACACGGGATTTTCCCATTCCCGCTGCGCCGATTTGATCGTCTCCTGATCCCAGTAGGCTCCCTTCACCAGACGAATGGTCAGGGGGGTACCACGCCGTTTGGCCCAGTCGATCCAGCTTTGCAAATCGCGTTCGCTGTCCTTGAGGTACGCCTGGAGCGTCACCCCCAGGTCATCCCGACTGCGGAACTCGTCCTCCATCAGAATTTTTTGCAGAATGGCGATCGTCAGATCTTTGAAAGAATATTGCTCCATATCAAAGTGGACAGCGGCACCCAGTTCTCTGGCTCGACGCAGGAGAATCCGGATGCGATCGCTCACCTGTTCTTCACTGCCTTTCGCATCCAGGGGATCGAACTGCGAGTAGAAAGCCGTCAACTTTACGGAAACCTGCGCCTT